>JASBSH010000061.1 GCA_030149025.1 Actinomycetales bacterium
TGTTTCGCTCGATCCTGGACGGGATCGCCGAAACTGAGGAGTCGGAGGAGGGCTCGGATCAAGACCGCGGCGGTGGCCCGTACGGGTCCGACCTGCTCGCGGCATTCGGTGTGCTACTAGACGAGCTCGCGCAGGGCATCCGCGCCTACGGCTCACTCGTGCGCGCCGACGCGCGAACCGGCGGACAGGGGAGCGACGCCGCCCTCGCCGAAGCCCTGGAGACCCTGGGGGAGGCCCGGGCCGTGCTGACCGAGCTGCTTCTCGTGAAGTCCGGCGACGACCAGTACGCGTGGATGCTCAGCGGCTCCCTGCTCGCGAGCGTCGACAGGGTGTTTCGAGAGCTCGACCTGGAGGAGAGGATCCGGCAACGCGAGCGGTGGGCGCAGCGCTGGGCGCAGAGGCGAGACCTTCGGGCGAGGCTGAAAGGCACCACGCGCGCGGCCGCGGACCGGGCTCGTCGTCGCCGGCGGGGCCGGTAGCTCGACAACGGCTGAGTGCGCAGGTCACGACGGAGCCGTCCGTCGCAAGGCGGCCCAGACGGCGGTCGGCGTCAGCACCCCGAGGTACCGGTCGCCGTCCACGACGGGCAGCCACCCGGCGTCGTGCTGGACGATCTCGCCGAGCCCCCGGCGCAGTGAGTCGCCCACCTGCACCGTCTCGTCGAACCGGCGGGTGTGGTCACCGACCGTGCCCTGACCGGACGCGATGCTCCGCGCCGAGACCCAACCGCGCAGCCTTCCTGCCTCGTCGATGACGACGGCGTAGGGCTCGAACGCGTCCCCGATCAGCTGCCGCGCCTCGGTGGCAGGGTCGTTCCACAGCGCTGTGGGCGGATGCTCGAGGTCGAGCGGGTCGATCGGTGTCACCGCCAAGCGCCGTAGACCCCGGTCGGCCCCGACGAAGTCAGCGACGAAGTCGTTCGCCGGTGCGCCCAGCACCGTTGCGGGGTCGGCGAACTGCTCGACATGCGCACCCGTGCTCAGCACGACGATCCGGTCGGCGAGGCGCACCGCCTCGTCGATGTCGTGCGTGACGAACAGGACCGTCTTGTGCAGCTCGTTCTGGATCCGGCGGAACTCCGACTGAAGGTGATCTCGTGCGATCGGGTCGACTGCGCCGAAGGGCTCGTCCATCAGCAGCACCGGCGGGTCGGCCGCGAGCCCACGCGCCACCCCGACTCGCTGCTGCTGGCCACCGGAGAGCTCCGCCGGATAGCGCTCGGCGTACGTCTTCGGCTCCAGGCCGACGAGGCGCAGCATCTCCTGGACACGCTCACGGGTCCGCCGCTTGTCCCATCCCAGGAGGTCGGGGACGACGGCCACGTTCGCCGCGACGGTGAGGTGCGGGAAGAGTCCGATGCGCTGGATCACGTACCCGATGTGACGACGCAGGTTGACCGCGTCGACGTGCGTGACGTCGTCCCCGTTGATCCTGATCCGGCCGGAGGTCGGCTCGATGAGCCGGTTCACGAGCCGGAGCGTCGTCGACTTGCCGCACCCGGAGGGGCCGACCAGTGCGACGAGCTCGCCGCGACGCACCGCCAGGTCGAGGTGGTCGACTGCCACGGTGCCGTCGGGGTAGGTCTTGGTGACCGAATCCAGCTGGATCATCGGCTCTTCGGTAGCGTCGAACCCGTGCTCAGCGTCGTCCGGGCCGAGGTCCACGCGGCAACCCTTGCCGACAACTGCCTCGTCCGCAACGACTGGGTCTGCCCGCTGTACGTGCAGACGCGTGCCGAGGAGCTGTGGGACGGGACCCTGCAGCACCTCTACATCACCGGGATGTCGCTGCTGATCGGAGTGCTCATCTCGGTGCCGCTCGCCGTGTTCGCCCACGAGTGGCGCAGGGCGCGCCGGCTGACGCTCGGGGTGTCGACGGCGCTGTACACGATCCCGTCGCTCGCGATGTTCTCGCTGCTGCTGCCCTTCCTCGGGCTGTCGGCGGCCACGACGATCACCGGCCTGGTGGTGTACTCGTTGACGATCCTGGTGCGGAACCTGCTCGTCGGGCTCGACAACGTCGACGACGACGTCCGGGACGCCGCCCGCGGCATGGGGTTCGGCCGCTTCGGGATGCTGAGGAAGGTCGAGGCGCCGCTCGCGCTGCCCGCCGCGTTCGCCGGGCTCCGGGTCGCGGCGGTCTCGACGATCGCGCTCACGACCGTCGGTGCACTGGTCGGGTACGGCGGGCTCGGCAACATCATGTTGCGAGGGGTGCAGGCCAACTTCAAGGCCGAGGTGCTGACGTCGTCGGTGCTCTCTGTCGTCCTGGCTGTGGTCGCGGACTTCCTCCTGCTCGGCCTGCAACGTCTGCTCGTGCCGTGGCAGCGGGCGGGAGCCTGAGATGGGCTGGCTTGCCGACACCGTCGCCTGGCTCCTCGACGGTGCGAACTGGAGCGGCTCGGCCGGCGTCCTGACCCTGCTGCGACAGCACCTGCTGCTCACGCTCGCCGCACTGGCCGTCGCCTGCGTCATCTCCCTGCCGCTGGCGATCTGGCTGGGGCACATCGGCCGCGGCGGTGTGCTGGCGGTGCAGCTGACGAACATCGGCCGGGCGGTGCCGGTGCTCGCGGTGCTCGTGGTGCTGGTCGTCGCGGGCTCGCCGTTCGGGTTCTCCGGCCTCACGCCCGTCACGGCGTTCACGCTGTTCGCGATCCCCCCGATCGTGACGAACACCTACGTCGGGATGCGCGAGGTGGACCGCGGAGCGGTCGAGGCTGCGCGAGGTATGGGCATGACCGGCTGGCAGACGGTGCGCCGGGTCGAGCTGCCGCTTGCCGCCCCGCTCATCCTCAACGGCATCCGGCTGTCGGCGACACAGCTGGTGGCAACGGTTTCGATCGCCGCGCTCGCCGCCTTCGGCGGGCTGGGCAGGGTCATCACCCTCGGCTTCGCCAACCAGGACGTGGGACAGGTCGTCGCCGGAGCGCTGCTGATCGCTCTGCTCGCGCTCGCGGTGGAGGCGCTGTTCGACCTCCTGGGCCGGCTCATCGACCCCGGACGGCGCGTGGCTGCGTCTTCCCTGCAGGTGCCGGTTGTCAGCACCGAGCCGTAGTGTGGCTGCGAACTGGAAAACGGGATGCCGGGCCGGTCGCGGGCGGGTTGACTCGTGATGCGGGTGCCGGACGGTGCCCCCGGACACGCGCGACGCCGACCGGCGTCGCGGGACACAGAAGGTGGTTCACCCGTGCGCAGCAAAGTTCGACTCATGGCCGTCTCGGTCCTCGCATCGGCCGCATTGCTCGGTCTCGCGGCATGCGGGGGCGGCGGCGGAGAACCTTTCGGGGGGCAGAACAGCAGTGGTTCTGCCACGGGGGGTGCGGACGCCACGGGTGGCTCGGGGCAGACCGTCGTCGTCGGCGGCGCGAACTTCACCGAGATGCAGATCATGCAGGCGATCTACGTGGCGCTCCTGGAGAACGAGGGGTATCAGACCGAGACCGTGACGGCCGGCCAGCGGGAGGTCTACTTCCCAGAACTGTCCAATGGCGCCATCGACGTCGTGCCGGAGTACGCCGCCACTCTCGCGGAGTACCTGAACATCGGTGCCAACGGCAAGGACGCCAAACCCGTCGCCACGAACGACCCGCAGCAGACCGTCGAGGCGATGCGTCCGCTGGCGGAGAAGGAGAACGTCGTCATCCTCGACCCGGCCAAGGCGGCCGACCAGAACGGCTTCGCCGTGACGAAGGACTTCTCGGAGAAGAACGGCGTCACGACGCTGTCCCAGCTCGGCGCCCTCGGTCAACCGGTCGTTCTCGCCGCCGCCGAGGAGTGCCCCGACCGTCCGTTCTGTGGTCCGGGGCTGGAGAAGACCTACGGCATCAAGGTCAGCAAGTACATGCCGACCGGGTTCAGCACGCCGCAGACGAAGCAGGCGGTCAAGGACGGTGAGGCACAGCTCGGCCTCGTCGCGACCACGGACGGCACGCTCGGGCAGTTCGACTTGGTGCTGCTGCAGGACGACAAGCAGCTGCAGCTCGCGGACAACCTCGTCCCTGCCGTGAACAGCGAGACGGCCAAGGACACCAAGCTCGTCGACGCGCTGAACAAGCTCGCAGGCGTCCTGACGACCGAGGATCTCGCGCAGCTGAACGCGCAGGTCGACGGCCAGCGGCTGAAGCCGCAGGACGTTGCCGAGCAGTACCTCAAGGACAAGGGCCTGATCGGCTGACCGGCCGGGTGGGCGCAACAGGTCCCAGGTATCGGGCTGCGGCGGCCGGCGTTGATCCTTGACCCCGTGCCCGGAGACCTGACGACACACGAATCCGGCCCGGTGGCCTCTGCCTGGTTGGCGGTCGAGCGCGCCCGGCGCTATCTGCCGGGCCTCGTCGTCGTGGTGGTCGCGGTCGCCGTCGCCTGGGGCGTCAGCCGGCTGGTTCCGACGGTCGGACCGCTTACCTGGGCGGTCCTGCTCGGTGTCCTGGCGGGCAACGCCGGCCTCATCCGTCCGGTCGCGGAGCCGGGCACGACATGGGCCACCCGGCGGCTCCTGCGCGCGGGAGTCGTCCTGCTCGGCCTGCAGCTCGCCGTCCCCCAGGTCCTGGCACTCGGGCCGCAGCTGCTGGCGCTGGTGGTGGGCTGCGTCGTCCTGACGTTCTTCGGCACACGTTGGCTTGGACGCCGGCTCGGCCTCTCCAGCGGCACGAGCCTGCTCGTCGCGACCGGCTTCTCCGTCTGCGGTGCCTCGGCGATCGCCGCGATGGAGAGCGTCAGCGACGCCGACGAGGACGACGTCGCCACCGGCATCGGTCTCGTCACGCTCTTCGGGACCCTGGCGATCTTCGCCCTGCCGTGGCTCGGCGGGCTGATCGGCCTGACCCCCCAGCAGTACGGCATCTGGGCGGGCGCGAGCGTGCACGAGGTCGCGCAGGTGGTGGCGGCGGCAGCGCCGGTCAGCGGTGCCCTCGCGATCGCCGTCGTCGTCAAGCTGACCCGGGTCGTGCTGCTGGCGCCGATGGTGGCGGGGCAGAGCCTGGCCTTGCGCCGGGCCAGCGGCCAGCGCGCGGACGCGACCGGCACCGCCAGGCGGCCGCCACTCGTCCCGCTGTTCGTGCTCGGCTTCCTCGCGATGGTGGCTCTGCGGTCGACCGTCCCGCTGCCCGACAGCGCCGTCAGCACCGCCACGGTCCTTCAGGATCTGGCCCTCGCCGCGGCGCTTTTCGGCCTCGGCGCTGGGGTGCGGGTCGGCGCCTTGCGCCGCACCGGTGCGCGGGCGCTGGTGCTCGGCATGGCCTCCTGGGTGTTCATCGCCGTGGTGTCGCTCGGCGGGGTGCTCGCGCTGGCCTAATCGCGCGACAAGGCACGTGAGGGCGCGGGTGGTGCTCGGCGTAGGCGGGGCGCGGGTGGTGCTCGGAGCAGAGCTATCAGCGTGTTAGGACCTGGGCGAAAAGCTGACGCGCTGATAGCCCGGCTCGACAACACATGCCCGGATCGTTCGGTCGCCGTCAGACCGATGAGGTGTGCGAACAGTCGACGGTTGAGTCAGCCGACCCACGGCCCGGTGTACCGCTCACCGACCGGGACATCGGTCGCCAACCAGTTGCCACGCGGCGCGAGCGGGCACGCCCACGCCGGGTCGTAGGCGCAAGACGGGTGGTACGCGAAGTTCAGGTCGATCACGAGACGTCCCGGCTCACCGGCCGCGCTCCCTCCGAGATCCGCGCCCTTGACCGTGTCGAGCAGGTACCGCCCACCGCCGTACCCGTGCCGGCCGGAGATGCCGTCACGCAAGGGGACGAACACACCGCCGCCGTAGCCGATCAGCCACCACACGTCGAGCGAGCCCAGTGCCGGCAGCTCCGCCACGCCGAGGCGGTCGAACACCACGCGCCCGTCCGTGCCGGTCTCGACCTCGAAGCGCTCAGCCGCAGCCCGCTTCACCGGGACCTCGAACCGGTACGCCTTGTCGTACGGCGCCACGTCTAGACCCTTGAACACCCTCCGGTGCTCGAGGAGCAGCGGTGACTGCGGGTGCTCCCCGAACAAGGCCTCGCGACCCCTGACCCAGGTCCGGTGCGCCGCGGCAGGGTCATCGTGCGCGAGCTGCCGCACACGCGCGTAGAGGTCGAAGGTGCGCCGCCGCCAGTCGAGGAGGTCCAGGGACATGCGCCGAGTCTCTCGCGCACATGACTGACCTCACATGACCGGCCTCACCGGACGCACCTCACCGGACGCACCCCACCGGACGGAGCTCACAAGACGGACCCCCGCGAGAGACGGACCCCGGCGAACAACGACGGACACGCAGCGTCACTTCCGTGGTCTGCGCCGTCCATGGCTCTAAGGTGTGGCGTGTGACTGCTCCTGTGACCTGTGGTGTGCCCCGGCGCGGGCGACACCGTGCACCGGGGCGCGGCTGGGGGCCACGTGCCCTGCTGGCCGCGATGGCTGCACCGCTCGCCAGCATCGCCGGTACGACCGCCGCCGTGGCCGCCGTTTTCGTGGACGCGGCAGCCTGGGCCGTGCCCGGGGCTGCCATCGCGGGGGCGCCCGGCCTCCTCCACCTCCTTCGCCGCCACCGCCGCGAGCGCCGGCGCGCCGACCGGCGGGCGCGCGCGATGTCCCGCCCGGTGCCGCCGCTCGTCTGGGAGCCGGTCGTCTGGGAGCCGGTCGTCCCCGAGCCGGTCGTGTGGGGCGACGTCCTGGACATCCGGGATGCGAAGCAGGACCAGCGCGAGCACGAGGACGACGTCACGCAGGTTCCGCTGTCGGCTGCACCTGGGGTGCCCGACCGCCGGGTCGACACCGGCGAGCTGCAGGCCATGTGTGACGCCGGCGACGGCCCGGACACCGGTGAGCTTCTGGTCGTGCCCGACGCGTCCGTGGTCCTGGGCGGGGAGCTGGTGACCGAGGCGCCGGCGGGTAAGCAGGCCGTGCTCGTCGGCGGGCTGACCGGTACGGCGCACGTCCTCGCGCCCACGGTTCGGCGGCGTTCGCGGCGGAACACGATGGAGGACCGGGTCTTCGACGCGCTCGCGATGTCGACGGCCGACCCGCTCACCCGGACCCTCGAGCTGCCGAGCGGCAGCGGTCGTCGCGCGGCCGGCACCCCGGTCGAGGGGTCCGCTCAGCGCACCCACAGGTCGCTGCGTGCCGTGCCGGCGCGCAGGGGCCGGCACGTGGCCTGAGCACCCGCTGACCGAGCTCGGCTACTGCTCGAACTCGGCTACTTGTCGATGTCGCCGACGACGAAGAACATCGATCCCAGGATCGCGACCATGTCGGCGATCAGGCAGCCGGGCAGCAGCCGCGACAGCACCTGCACGTTGTTGAACGACGCCGACCGCAGCTTCAGCCGCCACGGCGTCTTGTCGCCCTTTGACACGAGGTAGTACCCGTTGATGCCCAACGGGTTCTCCGTCCAGGTGTACCGATGACCCTCCGGCACCCGCAGCACCTTCGGCAGGCGCACGTTGATCGGCCCCTGCGGCAGCGACGCCAGCCTGTCGACGCACGCCTCGGCGAGGGCGAGGCTGACGTGCACCTGCTCGAGCAGGCACTGGAAGCGGGCGAGGCTGTCACCCTCGGTGCGGGTCACCACCCGTCCGGGGCCGCCGGGGCCGAACAGCTCGCCGTAGGCCAGGTAGGGCTCGTCCCGCCGCAGGTCGAAGTCGATGCCGCTGGCCCGTGCGATCGGCCCGCTCACCCCGTAGGCGAGCGCCATCTCGCGTGAGAGCACGCCGACCCCGCGGGTGCGCGCGTGCAGGATCTCGTTGCCGACGATGAGCCCCTCGAGATCGGGCAGCCGACGGCGCACGCCGGCCACGGCGTCCATGACCCGGCCCAGCCACCCGGCCGGCAGGTCGTCCTTGAGCCCGCCCACCCGGTTGAACATGTAGTGGAGGCGGCCACCGGAGATCTCCTCCATCACCGCCTGCAGCTCCTCGCGCTCGGTGAACGCGTAGAAGATCGGGGTGATGGCGCCGAGCTCGAGCGGGTAGGACCCGAGGAACATCAGGTGGTTGAGCATCCGGTTCAGCTCGGCCAGCAGCGTCCGCGCCCAGACCGCGCGCTCGGGGACCTCCATGCCGAGCATGTGCTCGACACCGAGCACCACACCGAGCTCGTTCGCGAACGCGGACAGCCAGTCGTGCCGGTTGGCCAACACGATGATCTGCCGGTAGTCCCGCGCCTCGAACAGCTTCTCCGCGCCCCGGTGCATATACCCGATCACGGGCTAGGCCGCCACGATGCGCTCGCCGTCCAGGGTCAGCCGCAGCCGCAGCACGCCGTGGGTGGCGGGGTGCTGGGGGCCGATGTTGAGGACCATCTCCGCGGTCGGCAGGTCCTGACCGGGGCGCGGTTCGACAGCCGTCCCGCCCACGGTCAGAGCCACCTGGCGCAGGCCCGAACCCTCGTCCGGCTCTCGGGGCGACAGGTCGGTCACGTCGCCGAGTCTGCCACCGACGCGGCCAGCAGCCGGGTTCCCCGGCGGGTTCTGCCACGATCTACCCGTGAGCAGCGAAGGGTTTCCGGACCCGGACCCGGGGACGACGGCACGCAGCGCCGCCGGCAACGACCCGTTCGCGCCCCTCGGGGTGACGTGGACGCCGGTCTCGCCGCGTCTGGTGACCGCGCGCCGGCTGGTGCTCGGCGTGGTGGCGCTGGTCCCGCTGCTCGCGGTCGTCGTCGTCGCCCTCCTGACGGGGTGGCCGTGGTTGCTGCTTCTCCTCGTGCCGTTGCTTGGACTCGTCGGGTGGCTGTTCTGGCTGATCGGCCGCCAGGTCAGGGCGATCGGCTACGCCGAGCGGGAGGACGACCTGCTCATCCGCTCGGGTGTGATGTTCAAGACCATGGTCGTCGTCCCCTACGGGCGGATGCAGTACGTCGACGTGGAGGCGGGGCCGATCGACAGGGCGTTCGGAGTGGCCCGCGTGCAGCTGCACACCGCATCACCCGGCACGGACGCAGCCATCCCCGGGCTCGTGCCGGAGGAGGCCGCCCGGTTGCGTGAGCGCCTGGCGTCCCGCGGTGAGGCGAGGTTGGCCGGTCTGTGACCGAGTCGTTCCCGCCGCCCGACAGACCACCCGCATCTGCGCCGCGGTCCCTGAGCTCCTTCCCGCCGCCGCAGGGCGAGGCCGTCGGGCTGCCCGCGCCCGAGGCTGACGGGCGGTGGCACCGGCTGCACCCCGTCACCCCCGTCATCCGGGGGTGGAAGGTCCTCGCGGTCCTGCTCGTCGTCCTGGTCCAGCAACGCTCGGACGACCTGTTCCGCGGTGGCGGCCTGCCCGGCGGCGTGGAGCTGCTCATCACCGCCGGTGCGCTCCTGCTGGGCGCCCTGCTCGGCGCGGTCTGGGCGTGGCTGTCCTGGCGGATGACCCGGTACCAGGTGGCGCAGGACGCGGTCCACCTTCACCAGGGGGTGCTCTTCCGCCAGCAGCGACAGGCGCGTCTGGACCGGCTGCAGGCCGTTGACGTCGTCCAGCCGCTCCTCGCCCGGCTGCTCGGGCTCTCCGAGCTGAAGCTGGAGGTCGCTGGCGGGGCCGGTTCGGAGGTGCGCCTGGCGTACCTGCGGGACGCCGAGGCCCGCCGGTTGAGGAACACGTTGCTGGCCAGGGCCGCAGGGCTGAAGTACGAGACCGAGGAGGCCCCCGAGGCACCCGAGCAGCAGGTGCTGTCCGTGCCGACCGACCGGCTCGTCCTCAGCCTGCTTCTCAGCGGCGCGACGCTGTGGGGAGCCGTCATCGCCGTCGCCCTCATCGTCGCCGTGGTGGTTGTGGGGGAGCCAGGGCTGATCGTCGGTCTCGCACCGGTTCTCATCGGCACGGTCGGTGCCACCTGGGGGCAGTTCACCCGTGGATTCGCCTTCCGGCTCGCGCAGTCCCCGGACGGTCTTCGCCTGCGGCACGGTCTGCTGGAGACCCGATCCCAGACCGTCCCGCCGGGACGGGTCCAGGCGGTGCGGCTGCAACAACCGCTCCTGTGGCGGCGTGTGGACTGGTGGCGCGTCGAGATCAACGTGGCCGGGTACGGGTTCTCCCAGACGAACCAGAACGTCGAGTCGGTTCTGCTGCCCGTGGGCACCCGGCAGGACGCCATGACGGCCCTCTCCCTGGTCCTTCCCGAACTGGGCGTCGACGACGCCCGCCATGTCGTCGATCAGGGGCTGTCCGGCGCGACGGCCGCGGGCGGTTTCACCTGCGCTCCTCGCAGGTCGGTGTGGGTGGACCCCGTCGCGTGGCGCCGCAACGGGTTTCGGGTCACACCCCGCGCGCTGCTGACCCGTTCCGGGCGGATCACCCGGGAGCTGGCGGTCGTCCCGCACGAGCGCGCGCAGAGCCTGGCGCTCACGCAGGGGCCGCTGCAGCGGAAGCTCGGGCTGGCCTCCTTCGAGGTGCACTCCACGCCCGGGCCGGTGTCACCCGCTGCCCGTCACCTCGACGCGCCCACCGCCGCGGCGCTGCTCGACGAGCAGGCCCACCGGGCGCGTGTCGCGCGGTCCACCGCCGGACCCGAGCAATGGATGTCCACCCGCACCTCTGCCGGTGATCATGAAATCCCGGTTCACCGAGCGCAGCCGGGCGACCTACCCCGCGAACCCTGATCCGTCCGCTTCCGCGTCTTTCGATACGGCCGGCGCTGATTCGGCCAAAACCTTGCTCGTGATCATGAAACCTCGGTTCACGCGGTGAACGGGGATTTCATGATCAGCAAGGGGAAGGGGGGTCGGAAGCTAGCATTGGTGAACGGGGATTTCATGATCACCGAGGAAGAGGGTCGGGCGCTAGAGGCGGGACAGCACGACCGTCGAGCGGGTCTGCCGCACGAGGTTCCGCTCGCGCACCGTCTCGAGCACCCGCTCGAAGTGCGCCATGTCCTTCGCCCTGATGTTCAGCAACGCGTCCGCGTCCCCGGTGACCGTGAACGCGGCCTGCACCTCGGGGATGTCGATGAGCATCTTGCGGATCTGCGCAGGCGGGACGCGCCCCTCGCAGAAGAGCTCGACGAACGCCTCGACCGTCCACCCCAGCGCGTCCGGGTCCACGAGGGCCGTGAACCCGCGAAGCACGCCGTCCGCCCTCATCCGGTCGACTCGCCGCTTCACTGCCGGCGCGCTGAGGTTGACCCGCGACCCGATGTCCGCGTAGCTCTGCCGGGCGTCTGCGACCAACTCCGCAACGATTCGCCGGTCTACCTCGTCAAGACGCAACAAAGTGGCTCCCTTGCGTGCGGTTTCGACCTTGGTCTTGCGTCGTGGCGCACCTTACCTTGTCGCCATGGTGACGACCGTTACGACGACGCGTGCCCTCGCTCAGGGGCAGCCCGGTCTGCCCACGCCCAGGCCCCGGCACTACCTGATGTGCCCGCCCACGTACTTCGACGTGGTCTACGAGATCAACCCCTGGATGGCTGCCGGAGCGCCGGTCGACACCGCGAAGGCGGTTGCCCAGTGGCAGGTCCTCGTCGACACGTACACAGGTCTCGGTCATGCAGTGGACTTCCTCGACCCTCAGCCGAGCCTTCCGGACATGGTGTTCGCGGCGAACGGCGCGACCAGCGTGGGCGGTCGTGTCCTCGCAGCGACGTTCGCAACGCCTCAGCGCAAGCCAGAGGCCTCCCACCACGTGGCATGGCACCGGGAGAACGCGGATCGGCTCGGTTGGCGCGCCGTCACGGAGGCCGAGCACGTCAATGAGGCGGAGGGCGACTTCGCGGTACTCGGTGACCTGGTGCTGGCCGGGTACGGGTTCCGAACCGACCCTCGTGGCCACGCGGAGCTGGCGGACGCCGTCGGGATGCCGGTGGTCAGCCTGCGGTTGGTGGACGCACGCTACTACCACCTCGACACCGCCCTGGGCGTTCTGGACGACACCCCGGGCCGCGGCAACATCGCCTACTACCCGAAGGCCTTCAGCGAGGGCAGCCAGCAGATCCTGCGCCGCCTCTTCCCCGAGGCGGTGTTCGCGGCGGACGAGGACGCCGAGGTGCTCGGGCTCAACTTCGTGAGCGACGGGTTGAACGTGCTGGTGCCGCACCGGGCCGAGAAGCTGTCAGCGCAGGTGGCCGAGCGTGGCTACGTCCCGATCCCGGTAGACCTGTCCGAGCTGCTGAAGGGTGGCGGCAGCGTGAAGTGCTGCACTCAGGAGCTGCGAAAGGCTTAGTGCGACAACGAGGCTCAGCCACAGAGGGGGTCCGTGAGCGATGTCGGGTCGCCCTGCGCGAACACCGCGTCGAGGGCGGCTGCCGCCGGCTGGCCCACCCCGTGCAGGGCCCAGGAGAACGCCCCGAGTCCGGCGGGGTCGCGCAGCTCGGCGGCCTCGCTCGCCTCCTGCAGCTGCCGTACGTACGCCGTGGGGTCACTCGTCGCCAGCCCGATGTCCGGACGCCGGCCACGCACGCCGAGTGCCCGCAGCGCCTCCCGCTGTGGGCGCGTCAGCGTGGTGCGGGGCGTCGGGTCACCGGCTCCCCGCGGGCGGTCGGCGCGTGAGGCCACCAGCGAGTCGATGGCGACGTGGGCCGTGATGTCGGTGCTCCCGTCCGGCACCGGCGGCACCTGCCGGCCGGCACGGAAACCGGTCAGCGACCCTGACGGTGGGCGGTTGGTTCGGTTGTGTCCGTAGTCGACGGCCAACGCGACGCCGCTGGCCAGGACGTCGACGGTTCCGGCCCAGAAGCGGTCGCGTGAAAGCCCCACCTCCGCCCGTGTGCCGGCAGGTGCCCCGTCCAGCGGCCACCACTGCCGGCACCAGGCGAGGTCCTCGTCGCGGGCGGGTGGCCCCAGGCGCTCCCGCCCGTCGCCGGCGACCTGCACCTCGCGGGCGACACCTCGTGCGTCGACCTCCAGCACCGTGCACGGCACCACGTCGAGCAGCTCCCAACCGATCAGCAGCGTGTCGCGGAGGCCGTCCTGCCACCTGTCCTGCCACCCGTCCTGCAAGCGGGCGACCGACTCCACCCAACCCACCCCGGGATCGAGCGAGGCAGGCCGCGAGCCGACCTCGACCCCGAGGAGCTGCGTGTCGGCGTCCAGCCGGCCGCTGTCCTGCAGCGCGACGAACGCGGCGAGCAGCTCCCCACGGCCGGCACCGACGTCGACGACGGTGGTGCACCCGGCGGCGCGGGCGAGCCGGGCCAGCGCCGAGGCGAGCAGGTGCGGCGAGGCGTGTGACGCCGTCCTGAAGTGACCGGCCGGCCCCTCCGGACGCCGGTAGAACCCGCCCGGGCCGTAGAGCGCGTGCTGCCACGCCTCCCGCCAGGGCTGCCACTCGGCCCGGCCCCGCATCGAGCTGCTCACGGGTGACGCAGGACGACCGCGACGTCGGTCACGGTGAACAGGAACTGGCCCGCGTCCGCGAGGGCACGCATGCCCTCCACCCAGCCGGCGGCCCGGCCGGCGAGATGGGGGTCGTCGCGGGCGGCGGCGAGCATGCCCATCGCCACCTTCCAGGCGAGCGAGCCGTCGTCGAACCTGCGGTGCGGGTCGGCCCAGGAGTCGACGGTGACCAGCTCGAAGGGCGCGCCGCGGGCGGCTGCTGCGTCCGCCAGGGCGAGCAGCTTGCGGCCCATGAACCCGTCGCTGCGCTCGGCCCAGCGCGGCAGCACGGCGACGAACCGGTCGACGAGCTCACGTGTCAGGTGGTCATCCGTGCTCGTGAAAAGCGCTGTGTCCCAGTCGCTGTGGGCCAGCACGAGGAGACCGCCGGGTTTGAGCACGCGGTAGCACGCGGCCAGGTGGTCGACGGGGTCGATGAGGTGCTCGACCACGTTGAGGGAGACGACGCGGTCCACCGACGCCGGCTCCAGGGGCAGGGACGGTGCGCCCAGGTCGGTGATCTGGCTGCGTACACGCGCGTCGGTGAGCAGGTCGTCGTCCAGGTCCGAGGCCTGGTCCAGGGCGTAGAGGACGTCGGGGCCGTATTCGAGCAGCGCCCGGACCGTTCGCCCCGGGCCGGAGCCGAGGTCGGCGACGACGAGCGACCGGCCCTCCGGGAGCAGGCGCCGCGCGCCATCCAGGTCGGCGAGCTCCGCAACGCGTTCATGCCTCCCCACGCGGCGGAGCCTAGTGCGGGGGGTAGCCTCCCGCCGGTGAGCGACGCCGGTACGGGGGCCGATCACGGTCCCAGCAGCCGCAGCGGACCCAGCCGCCCCGGGCGGCTGGGGGTGGGCATCGTCGGCGCAGGCCGCGTGGGCGCCGTCCTCGGGAGCGCTCTGCGGGCAGCCGGGAACGCGGTCGTCGGCGCGACGGGGGTGTCGCAGGCCAGCATCGAACGGA
>JASBSH010000063.1 GCA_030149025.1 Actinomycetales bacterium
GGCCCGCGTGGTGACGTGCTTCCTCAGCTCGTCGACGGAACCGGGGACGGCGCCACTGCGGCTCGCGCTGAAACGTGCCGGTGTGCGGGTGCTGCTGCCCGTGGTCGCCGAGCACGGGCGGCAGCCGGCCCTGGACTGGGCGGTGGACGACGGCACCAGCCGTCCCGGCGGCTACCTCGGGCTGCGCGAACCGGTCGGCCCGCGGTTGGGTCCGCGGGCGATCGCGACCGCCGACCTGGTCCTCGTCCCGGCGCTCGCCGTGGACACGACCGGCGCGCGGCTCGGCCAGGGCGGCGGGTACTACGACCGGGCACTGACGATGGTCCGCCAGGGCGCGCTCGTCGTCGCCGTGCTGCACGACGAGGAGCTGCTCGACGCGGCGGTGGAGCCGGTCCCCGCGCTCGCGCACGACCGTCACGTGGACGCCGTGCTCACCCCGTCCAGATGGGTCAGCATCCCGGTCACGAGCCGCCGGCCTGCGGCGCCAGGACGAGCGTCTTGTTCTCCGCCTTCACCACAGCGCCGCGAGTGAACGGCCACGGGTAGGTGTCGCCCTCGCTCCAGGCCTTCAGCTGGTCGGTGTAGTAGGGGCTCCACGGGTGGCCGGACACGCCGGTCAGGTCCACCCAGGTGGAGGCGTCGAAGTCGGAAAGGTCGACGACCATCCGCATGGACGGCACCCAGTTCACGCTGTAGTCCCGGGGGACGGAGGCGTCCCACCCGGTGGCGTTGACGATCGACGCACCTCCGCCGAGCTGGACGGGCGCGGGGTTGAACAGCCACCGCACCAGCCCGGGCACCGACTCCCCACCCAGCGGCTGCTGGGCGAGCTGCAGCTGGTGGAGCTGACCCCAACGCCAGCTCTCCGGGTCCTTGCCGAGGTCGGCGGTCAACTCGACCCTCGCCCTGTACAGCGCCTCCCCGAGGATCTGGTCGCGCTGCTCCACGATGGTCGGTGTCGTCTGGTTGTCCCACCACGGCGACTCGGGGTCGTCCAGCAGGTTGGTGACGACCTGGAACCAGCGGCTGTCGCCGTCAGGGCGGACCGCCCCCCGGGGCTCGTCGCCGAAGGTGAGGTTCAGCAGGTTGCTCCACACCGCGTTGAAGTAGGCGGCGGCCGGGGAGTCGGGGTCCTGCACGTAGTTCCAGTCCCGCAGCAGGTCGACGGCCTCCCTCGTGAACTGCCGCGCGTCCGCGGGGACGGAGGTGCCCTCGTTGACCAATGAAGGCTGCAGCAGGGCGGGCACGAGGGTCGCGGCGAACGAGTTGTACGAGTCCGTCTGCAGCTGGCTCATGTCCTTGGCGGTGACCTTCGTGCCGTCGGCGATCCACCCCTCCAGCCGGTTGCGGATGCGCTCGGAGCGGTAGCCGTAGTCCCAGTCACGGGTGAGCGAGTACGTGTAGCCCGGGCCGACGACCGCCTGGTTGGCGGTCACGATGAAGCCCTCGGGCGGATTCTGCTCCGACGGCAGCTGCTCGAACGGTATGAAACCCGCCCAGTCCCAGTCGCTGTCCCAGCCCGCCCGCGGCCAGGTCCCGTCCTGCTGGCCGGCGCCCGTCCCCGGTTTGCGGATCGGGATCCGGCCGGGCGCCTGGTAGCCGATGTTGCCCTGCGTGTCGGCGTACAGCAGGTTCTGCGCCGGTACCTCGAACAGCTTCGCGGCCGCTCGGAAGTCCTGCCAGTTCCGCGCCCTGTTCAGGGCGAAGATCGCGTCGGCGGTACGGGTTGGGGTGAGCGCCGTCCAGGCCAGCGACACCTCGTACCCGCTGCCCTGGACGGGTGCGTCCCCTGGGACGAGGGTGCCGCGCCCGACGGCGCGGACGTCGTCCAGGACGTCGGACAGGATCGGCCCGTGCACCGTGCTGCGGATCGTCAGCTCGATCGGGTCGCCGCCCGCCACCTTGATCCGCTCGGTACGCACCTCCAGCGGCTGCTGCTCGCCGTCCCGCTGGTAGGTGTCGCCGCTCACGCGCTCCAGGAAGAAGTCGGTGACGTCCGCGCCGAGGTTCGTGAAGGCCCAGGCGACGTCGGCGTTGTGGCCGATCACGACGCCGGGCAGGCCGGCGAAGGAGTACCCGGCGACGTCGAACGGGCACTGCTCGCTGACCGCGCGGCAGTGCAGACCGACCTGCGACCAGATGCTCGGCACGCTGGGCCCCAGGTGCGGATCGTTCGCGATCAGCGGCTTGCCGGACTCGGTGTACTGGCCGGACACGACCCAGGAGTTGGACCCGATACCGGCGCCCGACCCGAGAAGCTGCGGGACGGCGTCCAGCGCCTGTCGCACGGCACGGAAGGGACTGTCCTCCCGGGCCATGACCGACCGGACCACCGACCCGCTCTGCGAGTCCGCCCGGGCGGCGAGCGCGAGGGAGGAACCGGCCGTTTTCGCCGCCGTCGCGTCGAGGATCGGCGCGCGCGTGGCGAACGGGTACTCGGGGTACAGCTGCTCGACCCGCTGCTCGTCCTGCACGGCGCTGTACGCCATGGCCCGGCCCAGCTCGTCCGTGTAGTTGGTCC
>JASBSH010000091.1 GCA_030149025.1 Actinomycetales bacterium
GACTACGCCGAGCACGGCAAGCCGCTCGGACCGCTGCCCTCCCCGGGGGTCTACGCGCGGCACAACGCCGTGGACACGCCGGCTCTGCTGCCCGACGGCACGCCCGCCGAGGCCTCGGTGTCCCGGGTGCTGGCCGCGCGCGGTACCGTCCGCCCCGCCCCCCGGTTGGCCGACGACATCGACACGGTCACCGGGGTCGTGGGCGACGGCACCTCGATGGATCCGGCCGAGACCGGTGCCGGGCCGCGAGGACCGATCGACGGTGACCCGAGCGAGCAGCACGCACCCGACGAGGGAGAGGAGCAGCAGTGAGCGCGACGCCGTTCCTCATGCTCTCCGCGATCCTGTTCACCATCGGCGCGGTCGGCGTGCTCACCCGCCGCAACGCGATCGTGGTGTTCATGTGCGTCGAGCTGATGCTGAACGCCTCGAACCTGGCGCTGATCACGTTCGCGCGGGTGCACGGGAACCTGGACGGGCAGGTCGCCGCCTTCTTCGTGATGGTGGTGGCCGCGGCCGAGGTCGTCGTCGGACTGGCGATCATCGTCTCGATCTTCCGCACCCGCAGGTCGGCATCCGTCGACGAAGCCAACCTGCTGAAGTACTGAAGGGGCCCGATCGGTGAACCTCATCCTCTCCGGCACCGCCGGCGCCGCGGCGCAAGCAGGGGCCGCCAGTGGCGTGCAGTCCCTGACCTGGCTGCTCGTCGGCCTGCCGCTGCTCGGTGCCTTCGTCCTCATGGTCGGCGGCCGGCGCACCGACCGCTGGGGCCACTGGCTGGCCGTCCTGCTGAGCTGGGCAGCCTTCGTCATCGGTGCCGCGGTCTTCCTGTCCGTGCTCGGCGAGCCCGCGTCCGAGCGGGTGAGCGTCCAGCACCTCTTCTCGTGGGTGCCGGCCGGTGCATTCAGCGCCGAGGCGGCGCTGCGGGTCGACACGCTGTCGCTGACCTTCGTGCTGCTCGTGACGTTCGTCGGCTCGCTCATCCACGTCTACTCCGTCGCCTACATGGCCGCCGACCCCGACCGGCGTCGGTTCTTCGCCTACCTGAACCTGTTCGTCGCGGCGATGCTCCTGCTGGTGCTGGCCGACAACTACCTGCTGCTGTACGTGGGCTGGGAGGGGGTGGGACTCGCCTCCTACCTGCTGATCGGGTTCTGGAACCACAACCCGTCCTACGCCGCGGCCGCGAAGAAGGCGTTCGTGGCCAACCGGGTCGGTGACATCGGCCTGGCCCTCGCGATCGCCTCGATGTTCCTGGTCTTCGGCGGGGTCGACTTCGACACCGTGCTGGGCGGAGCCCAGCAGGACGGGTTGCAGTACCAGGGGTGGATGACGTTCATCGGCCTGATGCTGCTGCTCGGCGCCTGCGGCAAGTCCGCCCAGGTCCCGCTGCAGTCCTGGCTCGGCGACGCGATGGCGGGCCCCACCCCGGTGTCGGCACTGATCCACGCCGCGACGATGGTGACCGCCGGCGTGTACCTGGTCGTCCGCTCCGGTGCCGTGTACCAGGCCGCGCCCACCGCGGCGCTGATCGTCGTGATCGTGGGTGCGCTGAGCCTGCTGTTCGGCGCGATCGTCGCTTCCGCGAAGGACGACATGAAGAAGGTCCTCGCGGGCTCGACCATGTCCCAGGTGGGCTACATGATGCTCGCCGCCGGTCTGGGCCCGGTGGGTTACGCGTTCGCGATCTTCCACCTGGTCACCCACGGGTTCTTCAAGGCCGGCATGTTCCTGGGTGCCGGCTCGGTGATGCACGGCATGGACGACGTGGTGGACCTGCGCCGGTTCGGTGACCTGGCCCGCACCATGAGGATCACCTGGCTGACCTTCGGGGCCGGCTGGCTGTCCATCATCGGCTTCCCGTTCCTGTCCGGCTTCTGGAGCAAGGACGCGATCATCGAGGCCGCGTTCGTCGGGGAGGGCTGGCGCCCGTGGGTGTTCGGAAGCGTGGCCATGCTGGCGGCGGGGCTGACCGCCTTCTACGCGTCCCGCATGTTCTTCATGATGTTCCACGGCCGCAAGCGCTGGGACACCGGCGCCCACCCGCACGAGGCGCCACCGCTCATGACCGTGCCGATGATCGTGCTGGCCCTGGGCTCGGTGTTCCTCGGCGGCGTGCTCACCATCGGCGGCGCCTTCGTCAACTGGCTGACCCCGGTGGTCGGGGAGGCCGCGGAGGAGGAACCGGTGCTCAGCGTCCCGGTGATCACCGCCATCACGCTCGCGCTCGTTGCCATCGGCGCGCTCTGGGCCTGGCGCCAGTACGCCGCCTCCGACGTCCCGGTGGTGCAGCCCCGCGGCTCGCTCGCAACGGTCGCGGCCCGTCGTGACCTGTTCCAGGACGACGTGAACGAGGCGGTGTTCATGCGGCCAGGGCAGTACCTGACCCGCTCGCTCGTCTTCGCCGACACCAAGGGCGTGGACGGCGCGGTGGGCGGCATCGCCGGCATGGTCGCCGGCACTGCCGGCTGGCTGCGCAAGTTCCAGACCGGGTTCGTCCGTTCGTACGCAGCGTCCATGCTGGTCGGCGTCGTCGTCCTGCTCGGCGCTCTCGTGGTGGTGAGGTGAGCGTGCAGAGCTTTCCCTGGCTGACGACGATCGGGCTGGTGCCCCTCGTCGGCTCGGCGATCGTGTTCGCCCTGCCCGGTGGGCTGCGGCACCTGGCCCGGCAGATCGCGCTGGTGTTCTCTCTCGTCACGCTCGGGCTGGTCATCGCGATGGCGACGCAGTTCGACGTCTCCGCCGCCGGCACGCAGCAGTTCACCGAGCTGTACCGGTGGATCCCGCAGTTCGGCGTCTCCTACGCCCTGGGAATCAACGGGATCGGGCTGACGATGGTGGCCCTGTCCGCCGTCCTGGTGCCGATCTGCGTGCTGGCCAGCTGGAACATCGTCGAGACCGGTGACCCGGCCGCCGACGACAGGCGCCGGGTCTCGTTCTTCGCCCTCGTGCTCGTGCTCGAGACGATGATGGTCGGGGTCTTCGCCGCCCGGGACGTCTTCCTCTTCTACGTCTTCTTCGAGGCGATGCTGATCCCGGTGTACTTCCTCATCGGGAGCTTCAGCGGGCCGAACGCCCGTTACGCCGCGGTGAAGTTCATGCTGTACAGCCTCGCCGGCGGGCTGCTCATGCTCGTCGCCGTGATCGGCGTCTACCTCCAGGGTCCCGGCGGGGCGGACGGCTTCCTGGTCGACAAGCTGACCGGTCTGGACTACTCGAGCGCCGGGATCGAGCGGTGGCTGTTCGCCGGGTTCTTCATCGCCTTCGCCGTGAAGGCACCGATGTGGCCGGTGCACACCTGGCTGCCCGACGCGGCCGCCCAGGCGCCCGCGGGTGTGTCGGTGCTGCTGGTCGGCGTCCTCGACAAGGTCGGCACCTTCGGGATGATCACGCTCGTGCTCCCGCTGTTCCCGCAGGCGAGCCGGTGGGCCGTGCCGCTCGTCATCGTGCTGTCGGTGATCTCGATCGTCTACGGTGCCCTGCTGGCGATCGGGCAGAGCGACATGATGCGGCTGATCGCGTTCACCTCGGTGTCGCACTTCGGGTTCATCACGCTCGGCATCTTCGCCATGACCAGCTCCGCGCAGGCCGGCGCGACCCTGTACATGGTCAACCACGGGTTCTCGACGGCCGCGATGTTCCTGATCGCCGGGATGATGGTCCTGCGCCGGGGCTCCCAGCGCATCGGTGACTTCGGAGGCATGCAACGCGCGACGCCCCTGCTCGCCGGCACCTTCCTCGTGGCCGGCATGGCGGGCCTCGCGCTGCCCGGGTTGTCCACCTTCATCAGCGAGATCCTCGTGATCGTCGGCACCTTCTCCCGGTACCAGGCGGCGGCGATCATCGCCTCGGTAGCACTCGTTCTGTCCGCCCTGTACATCCTGCTGATGTACCAGCGGATGATGACCGGGCCGGTCCGCGAACCGACGCGCGTCCTGCCGGACATGAACCTCCGCGAGGCCTGGGTCGTCGCGCCGCTGATCGCCGTGATCGTGTTCCTCGGCTTCTACCCGAAGCCGGTGCTCGACGTCCTCAACCCTGCCGTCGCGACCACCATGACGCAGGTCGGCGTCGAGGACCCCGCGCCCCTTACACCCCTGGCAGCTGACGAAGGGACCAACCAGTGAGCGTGATCGCTGCTGCCGCTGCCGACTTCCAGGCCCCGGACATCGACTGGGGCGCCCTGGCCCCGGTGATCGCTGTCCTCGGTGCCGCGGTCCTCGGTGTCATCCTCGAGGCGCTGCTGCCGCGCCGGCTGCGCAACGTCGCCCAGATCGGGCTGGCGCTGGCGGCGCTCGTCGTGTCCCTCGTGCTGCTGTCGGTGCTGTGGGCGAAGCCACCCGTCTCCGTGGGCACGGTCGGCCCGGCCGGAGCCGTCGGCCGCCTGACTCAGGGCATGAACCTGTCGATCATGGTGGACCGGCCGGCCCTCTTCCTGCAGGCCAGCATCGTGGTGGTGTCGCTGCTGGCCGTGCTCACCATGGTGGAGCGCAGCCGGGACGCCGACCCCTTCACCCCGCAGGGCTCTGCCGTACCGGGGTCTGACTTCGAGAACGCCTCCCGGCAGGCGGGTCTCGTGCAGACCGAGGTGCTGCCGCTGCTGCTGTTGGCCGTTAGCGGGATGATGGTCTTCACCGCGGCCGGTGACCTGCTCACGCTGTTCGTCGCCCTCGAGCTGCTGTCCCTGCCGCTGTACATCCTGTGCGGGCTGGCGCGCCGGCGCCGGCTGCTGTCGCAGGAGGCGTCGCTCAAGTACTTCCTGCTCGGCTCCTTCGGCTCGGCCCTGTTCCTGTTCGGCGCCGCGCTGCTGTACGGGGCCACCGCGACGGTCAACCTCGCCGCGATGTCCCAGGTCCTCCAGTCGGGGGCCCCGCTCCTGGTCGTCACGGGTGTGGTCCTGGTGCTCGCCGGGCTGCTGTTCAAGGTCGGTGCCGTGCCGTTCCACGCCTGGACGCCGGACGTCTACACCGGTGCCCCCACCCCGATAACGGGGTTCATGGCGGCCGCCACGAAGATCGCCGCCTTCGGCGCCCTGTTGCGGGTGCTCTTCTACGGCCTCGCCCCGCTGCAGGACACGTGGCAGCCCGTGCTCGTGATCGTCGCTGTGGCCACGATGGTCGTCGGGTCGGTAGTCGCGATCGTGCAGGCGGACATCAAGCGGATGCTGGCCTACTCCTCGATCGCCCACGCCGGCTTCATCCTCACCGCGCTGGTCGCCGTCCAGGAGGCCGGCATCTCCAGCACCCTCTTCTACGTGCTGGCCTACGGCTTCACGACGCTCGGGGCGTTCGCCGTGGTGGCACTGGTGCGCGAGCGGGACGCCCGGAACAACATCACCGGTGAGGCGACCCACCTGTCCCAGTGGGCCGGCCTCGGGCGCCGGTCGCCGGTGCTCGCCGGTGTGTTCACGCTGTTCATGCTCGCCATGGCCGGGATCCCGCTGACCAGCGGCTTCACCGCCAAGTTCGCGGTGTTCTCCGCCGCGGTGTCGGCCGGGTACGCGTGGCTCGCGGTTGTGGGTGTGGTCGCCAGCGCGGCGGCGGTGTTCTTCTACATCCGGGTGATCGTGCTGATGTACTTCAGCGAACCAGCGGCCGACGCGACGACCGTCGTGGCCGGCCGGCCCTTCACCGCCGCGGCCGTCGCCCTGGGCGCGGTCGCCACGATCCTGCTGGGCGTCGTCCCGGCGCCGGTGCTCGAGCTCGCCCGCACCGCCGCCACCGCGCCGTTCGGGGGCTGAGAGGCAGTCGTGTCGTTCGTCCGAACCAGCAGTCGTGCCACCGTGTGGGAGGTCCCCACCATTGACATCGAGGCGTCGCAGCAGCTCTCCACGAGCATCGCCGCGCGCCTGGAGGTCGTGGAGGAACGGCTCCGGGAGGCGGTGTCCCACGCCGACGAGCTGGCCGACTCGGTGTCGCGGCACCTCGTCGAGGCGGGCGGCAAACGAGTACGCCCCATGCTCACCGTCCTTGCGGCCGAGCTGGGGGACGCCGACCGGCCGGAGGTGCTGGACGCGGCTGTCGTGGTGGAGCTCACCCACCTGGCCACGCTGTACCACGACGACGTGATGGACTCCGCGCCCACCAGGCGGGGTGCGCCGGCCGCGCACGCGGTGTGGGGCAACAACGTGGCGATCCTCACCGGCGATCTGCTGTTCGCCCGCGCCTCCCGGATCGTGGCAGGCCTGGGACCGCAGGCCGTGCGGATCCAGGCGGCGACGTTCGAGCGGCTGTGCCTCGGGCAGCTGCACGAGACTGTCGGCCCGGGCGGGGACGAGGACGCGGTGCGGCACTACCTGCAGGTGCTGGCCGACAAGACCGGGTCCCTGATCGCCACCTCCGCCCGGTTCGGCGCCATGTTCGCCGGATGCGGCCAGGAGGTCATCGACATCATGCTCCGCTACGGGGAGAAGGTCGGGGTCGCGTTCCAGCTCGCCGACGACGTCCTCGACCTGATGAGCGACGCGGAGGAGTCCGGCAAGACCCCTGGCACCGACCTGCGGGAGAGGGTCCCGACCCTCCCGGCGCTGCTCGTGCGCCAGGCAGCCGCACGCTCCGACGCCAGGGCCGCGGAGCTGGTGAAGCTGCTGGACGCGGACCTGAGCTCCGACGGTGCGCTGGCCGAGGCCGTCGCCGGGCTCCGGGAGCACCAGGCGGTGACCGACGCCCGGCTGGAGGCCCAGCGGTGGTCCGCCGAGGCGGTCGCGTCCCTGGGTCCCCTGCCCCACAGCCCGGTCAAGGACGCCCTGATCCGTTTCGCGGAGACCGTCGCCGACCGCACCCGCTGACCGCCCATCTCCGGGCCCCCCATCCCGCGGTGATCATGAAATCCCCGTTCACAGACCAGGTGTCACCCGAACCGGGATTTCTTGATCACCGGCTGAGGAGGAGGCGGCGGCGGTACGGGAAGCGGAGCGGGTAAGCCGGGCGCGCCGGTGCGCGGACCGGACCCCGTCCCACGTGAGCACGACCAGCGCCACCCAGACGAGGGCGAAACCGACCCACCGCGCCGGTGGCATCTGCTCGCCCACGACCAGCACCCCGATCGCGAACTGGAGCACCGGGGTCAGGTACTGGAGCAGGCCGATAGTGCTGAGCGGCACCCGGCGGGCGGCCGCCGCGAACAGCAGCAACGGCACCGCGGTGACCACGCCGGAGGCCGCCAGGAGCAGCGAGTGCAGCGTGCCGCCGTCCAGGAAGGTCCCCGTGCCGGTGGCCTCCATCCAGATCAGCCACGCCAGGGCGAACGGGCTCAGCACGGCCGTCTCCACCGACAGGCTGGTGAGGGCGCCGACCCCGCGACCCACACGGTTCTTGATCAGACCGTAGGTGGCGAAGGAGAACGCGAGGGCGGCGGCGATCCACGGCGGGCTGCCGTAGGCGACGGTGAGCACCGCGACGGCGGCCACGCCGATGCCGACCGCGACCCACTGCAGCACCCGCAGGCGTTCTCTGAGCACGATCACCCCGAGTAGCACGGTGACCAGCGGGTTGACGAAGTAGCCGAGGGCCGCCTCCACCACACGGTCGGAGTTCACCGCGT
This sequence comes from Actinomycetales bacterium, assembly GCA_030149025.1. Classification (GTDB taxonomy): domain Bacteria; phylum Actinomycetota; class Actinomycetes; order Actinomycetales; family BWSM-131; genus BWSM-131. Next base: position 7,543 of record JASBSH010000091.1, read on the forward strand.
AGATGTAGACCCCCCAGTTCACCGCGATGAACACCGCTGCCGCGCTCAGCGCCCCGACCCGGCCGGGCGTACGGAAGACGGCGCCGAACTCCCGCCACCCGCGCACCACGCTGAGCACCAGGGCGCAGACCACCAGCGACCACACGACCCGGTGCAGCAGGATCTCGACCGCCCCCGCCGGTTTGAGCAGCGGGAAGTACAGCGGGAACGCCCCCCACAGCAGGTACGCCGACGCACCGAAGAGCGTGCCCCGCCGCTCCTCGGGATACGCCGCCTGCGCCGCCTGCGCCGAAGGTGGCGGCGTCAACGTGTTCCGACTGTCCAGGTGTCGTTGCCTGCCAGGAGCCGGGCGAGGTCGGTGTCGGTGGCCGGGCCACCGGCCGCGTCCTGGGCGTGGGTGACCTGGTCGCGGACGGCGTCGTCATAGGTGGGCCGGTCGACGTCGCGGAAGATCCCGACCGGGACGTGCGCCATGTCCGGGGAGTCCAGGCGGGACAGCGCGAACGCCAGCGTCGGGTCGGGTGTCTTGGTGTCGTGGACGACGGGTGCCCGGCCCGCCGGGTCGGCCGCCAGCTCCGCTTCGGGCACGACGTCGAGGGCGCCGTGGGCGCCGGCCACGACGGCCTTGCGGTCGCCCTCGGCCCCGAACACCACCGGCTGACCGTGCTCGAGCCGGACCAGGCGGGCCTGCTGCTGTTCGCGGTCCTTCAGCACGTCGAACGCGCCGTCGTTGAAGATCGGGCAGTTCTGGTAGATCTCCACCAGCGCGGACCCGCGGTGCTCCACGGCGGCGCGCAGCAC
>JASBSH010000095.1 GCA_030149025.1 Actinomycetales bacterium
CGGCCTCACCCGAGGGGTGGGTGCAGCGCCGCCGTCCGCCTGACCAGGGACTACGCGAGCCTCGCCAAGCGTTGACCCTGACATGAAGGGCGACCGTGTAGAGATCGTGATCGATGCCGGTGGGAATGTGCGCACCTATGAGGTGTTCGCGACCCGCGCCGGGCGTCGCGTCGAGATCTCCACGGGCCGAGGTATGGTCACCGTCGCTGAGGTGACGCGCGGCGGTACGCCGGTACGGACAGCACAGTTCATGGCCAACCGGGTCCTCGCGCTGGTGGAGCACCCGGCACCGCGGCACGCGCCCGATGAGCCTCGCGCCGTGCCGCTCCCCCGCCCCGCCTGAGGCGCCAGACCGGCCCGAGGCGCCGGAGCCGCCTGGATCCCGCGTCCACCCGCAATCGGTGCGTGAATGCAGCCATGGATGCAGCAGAAGCGTGTGCTGACAACACTTTCCCTGCATCCATGGCTGCACCCATGCGACAGTTCGGCGGCTGAGCGGCCGACCCGCCGAGCAGCTGAGCGCCTCGAGCCGGCGACCGGCTGAGCGGCCGAGCGGCCGAGCGGCCGAGCGGCCGGGTCAGCCGCGTGTCAGCAGCAGCCGCCAGGCCTCCGGCCCGCGCTCGGTATAGCTGACCTCGAGCTTGCCGCCGGTCCGAGCGGTCAGCTGCGACAGCAGCGGGATCGGGTCGTGGGGTGCGACGAGCACCATCGAGCCGCCCGGCGGGATGGCGTCGAAGGCGCCGAACACCGTCGCGTGGCGGATCGCGTGCGGCACCGCTCGCACGTCCAGCTCCGGGACAGCCGCGTCGTCGTGCTCGCCACAGCCGCACGCCCCACCGTGCCCCGAGGCCACCTGGTGAGCGTGCTCCTCGTGCCGGCCGTGGTCGTGGTCGTGCCCGTGCTCAGGTTCGTGCCCGTGCCCGTGGTCGTGCCCGTGGTCGTGCCCGTGCTCGTGCCCGTGCTCGTGCCCGTGCTCGTGGTCGTGTCCCGCCGCCTCGCCGAGCAGCTCGTGCATGCCCTGGAGCACGGAGGCGAGCGACACCGACGGGTCGGATGCAACGACCGGCAGGATGAGGTCATTCTCCTTAGTCAGGTGGCTGTCGAAGACCGTTCGCAGCGCGAACGCGGCAGCCGCCAGCCGCACGGGGTCGGACTCGGCCTGCACGCGCTCGACAAGGCCGCCGATCACACCGTGCTCGTCCACCATGGCGTCCACCAACAGCCGTGCGCGCTCAGAGCGAGCAGCGGCGGGGTAGAGCGAGGCCTCCTCAGCCTTGGCGTGCGGCATCAGCTCATCGGTGCAGAACCGGACCATGCCCGCCTGCGCCTGCTCCAGACCGGCGCCGGCCGCAGCAGCGCCGAGAACCGTGTCGACACTGATCGCCAGCCGCCCCGCCAGCTGCGCATGGTGGCTCTTGACCGCCTCGACCGCCGCCGCGTCCCGCTCGCTGCTCGCGACGACCACGTCACTGGGAGCCATCACAGCTCCTTCCCTCGCTTGGTGTCCTCGTTGCCGAGGTCAGTTCCGGTGTCTCGACCCGGTTGGCCGGACATCGGCCAATTTACTACACTTGCCACCGTGATTAAACGTGAGCCGGGATACGGCCCGTCGCCCGTCCGGGGCACCTCGGGTGAGGGTCCGATCTCGGGCCAGCGTGCCGCCGTCCTCGAACGGCTCGAGCTGCACCGGGAACCGGTGCGGATCAACGATCTCGCGACCGAGCTGGGCCTGCACGCCAACACGGTCCGCCAGCACCTGGAGGCCCTGGCGGAGCGAGGTGTCGCGGTCCGCGAGCGCGCCCCGAGCCAGGGCCGCGGCCGGCCCGCATGGGTCTTCTCCGCGGTGCCCGGCGCTTCAGAGCCCGACCCGCGGGTGCGCGACTACTCCGGGCTCGCCATCGCGCTGTCCCGCCACATCGTGCGCACGAGCGACAACCCGAGCGAGGACGCGCTCGAAGCCGGGCGGACATGGGGTCGCGAGCTGGCCGAGAACACTTTCGGCGAGCGTCAGGTGAAAGAACGCGACGCCCGCGGCGCCGAGCCACGCCGCAAGACGCTGCAGCTCCTGGACGGGCTGGGCTTCGCCCCGGACGCCGACACGCAGGCCACGACCGCCGCCTTGCGCAGGTGCCCGCTCCTGGACGCCGCCACCCGCTACCCGGAGGTCGTGTGCAGGGTCCACCTGGGCATCGTTCGCGGCGCGCTGGAGGTGCTGGGGGGCGACCCGGACCCGACCGAGCTCATCCCGTTCGCCGAGCCGGGAGCCTGCCGGCTCAACCTCGTCGCGGCGTCCGGACCTGCCGAGGCGTAGAGCGTGTACGACCTGACGCACGACGGGCGCCGCGACGGGCACCGGTCCCCGCGGCTGCGGTCGCTGTACCTGATCCCCGGTGGTGTGGCGCTGCTCGCGGGCCTGGACGCGGGCCTGTTGCTGCTGGGCCTGCCGACGCCGGTGCGCACCGACCGGCTGCCTGAGGTGCACGGGATGCTGATGGTGCTGGCATTCGTCGGCACCCTGGTCGCACTGGAGCGGTCCGTCGCACTGGGGCGACGCTGGGGCTATGCGGCGCCGGCGGGCCTCGGCCTTGGTGGCATCGCGTTGTTGACACCGCTGCCGGCCTGGTCCGGCGGGTGGCTGATGGTGCTCGGCACAGCATGCCTGGTCGCCGTCTACGTGCCGCTGTGGCGGCGTGCACCTGCCGCAGCCGTCCTCGTGCAGGCGGGTGGCGCCGTCCTCGCGACCGGCGCGACCGTGCTGTGGGTCGGCGGCGTGCCGGTCCACGCACTACTGCCCTGGCTGGCCGGGTTCCTGGTGCTGACCATCGCCGGCGAGCGGCTCGAACTGGCCCGCGTCGGGAACCTGGACCCCGGCACCGAGACCGCGGTCATGCTGATCGCGGGAGCGGCGGCGCTCGCCACCGTCGCGTCACTGCTGTGGCCGGCGGTCGGGTATCGGCTGCTCGGCGCGACCTATCTCTCGCTCACCGTCTGGTTGGTCCGCCACGACGTGGCGCGCCGCACGATCCGCTCGACCGGCTTGCCCCGGTTCATGGCCGCGTGCCTGCTGGCCGGGTACGCCTGGCTGGCGCTGGCCGGTGCCTACTGGCTGATCGGCGGACGGGCGGACGGCGCCGCGACGTACGACCTCGTCGTCCACAGCGTGTTCCTGGGATTCGTGGTATCGATGATCATGGCGCACGCACCGGTGATCCTGCCGGCCGTGCTACGTCGACCGCTGCCCTACCGACCGGTGATGTACCTGCCCGCCGTGCTGCTGCATGCCTCACTGCTGCTGCGGGTGGTCGTCGGCGACGTCGGCGGTGTGCGATGGGCCTGGCAGGCCGGCGGGGTGCTGAACATCGTCGCGCTGCTGCTGTTCGTCCTGCTCGCCGCATGGTCGGTGCTAGCCGCGGGCCGCCTGCCGGTCCGGCGACTGGCCGGCGGCGGTCTTCCATGACGCCGGCGGGCGCCGCTCGTCCGGTGCCGGGCGGACACGGCCCGGGACCGACCGGGCGCAACACCTGGCATCTGCGCACGGGTGCCGTCGTCCTTGCCTGGCTCGCCGCCGTCGTCGTCGTCAGCCTCGTGCACCCGTTCGTCCCCGCGGCGCGCTGGCTGCTGGTGCACCTGCTCATGCTCGGTGCGGCGAGCAACGCGATCCTGATCTGGACCTGGCACTTCGCGACCGCCGTGCTGCGCCTGTCCGCCGAGCTGACGAGGCGCCGCCAGGCGATCCGGCTGGGGATCTTCAACCTCGGCGCGGTCGCGGTGGTCGCCGGCATGGTGGCCGGCACCTGGTGGCCCGTGGTCGCCGGCGGCGCGGCGGTCACGGTGGCGGTGGTCTGGCACGCCGCGTCGCTGCTCTCGGCGATGCGCAGGGCACTGCCCTCCCGGTTCGGCGCGACCGTCCGGTACTACGTCGCCGGCGGGGCCCTGCTCCCCGTCGGTGTCGGTCTCGGCGTCCTGATGGCACGTGGCGACCTCTCGGACACCGGTGCCTCTCGAGCGCTCGTCGCCCACGCCATCGTCAACCTGCTCGGGTGGATCGGCCTGACCGTGCTCGGGACCCTCGTCACGCTGGGCCCCACCATGCTGCGCACCCGGATGGCGGACGGATCGGAGATCGTGGCCCGGCGCGCGCTGCCACTGCTGGTCGGCGGCATCCTGCTCGGCGCCGCCGGCACGGCCGCCGGCTGGCTCCTCCTGACGGCCGCCGGGGTCGCGGCCTACCTGGTGGCGCTGGTGGTCGTCTGCTGGCCGCACGTGGAGGAGGCCCGGCGAAAACCACCGACGACCTTCGCCACGTGGTCGGCCGTCGCCGGCGTGTTGTGGTTCGCGGGAACCCTGGTCGTGCTCACCGTCGGGCTGGCCACCGCCGCGAACTGGCAGCAGGCACATGATGCAGCCTCCTGGCTCACCGCACCGTTCCTCGCCGGCTTCGCCGCCCAGGTGCTTCTCGGGGCGCTGAGCTATCTGGTCCCTGTGGTGCTCGGTGGCGGGCCGAACACGATCCGTGCCACCAACCAGGTCTTCGACACCGCCGGGCCGGCGCGGGTCGTCGCCGCGAACGCCGCGCTGCTGCTGTCCGTGCTGCCGGTGCCGAGCCTCGTCCGGGTGACCGGTTCGGTCGTCGTCCTGGTGGCGCTCGCGAGCTTCCTGCCACTGGCCGTACGAGCCGTCCGGGTCTCGCGCCGTCCACCAACCGAGCCGGTGCCGGACCGGACAGCGGCCTCCCGGCGGATGGGCCTGGCAGCGGTAGGTCTCGCGGTGGTGGTCCTCGCGGCGGCAGCCGGAGTGGCCGCCGATCCCGGCGCCGCGGGCCTGAGCAGCAACCGGTCCGCCGCCGGCGACGTGCCGGCGACCGGGCGGACCACGAACGTCCGGCTCGAGCTGGTGGAGATGAGATTCGCTCCGGCCACCATCGAGGTGCCGGCCGGCGACCGGCTGGTGATCACGGTCCGGAACACCGACCGGGAGACCCACGACCTGGTGCTCGAAACGGGCACGCGAACCGCGCGGCTGCGACCGGGCGAGGAAGCCACCCTCGACGCGGGCGTCGTCGGGCGCGACCTGGACGGTTGGTGCTCGGTGGCGGGGCACCGTCAGCTGGGCATGTTGCTGAAGATCAGAGTTCGATAGTCGACCGCCCCGAGGCCGAGACCGCCCAGGCGGGTCACAACGAACCGGGCCGTCGACCGTCGTCATGTGGGCCGAACGGGTGAAGCGGTGTCGGTTCCTGTGACAGCTCGGCGGTTTCGGCCGATATCAGTGGTGAGCGATCCCCCGGACGCTCTGGGTGACGCGAGCGCAAGGAGCAGCCATGGAGCACCGACCGGCGTCCCGTTGGACCAGGCGGATCACCGTCCCGACCCGGATGGCGGCGGTCGTCGCCGCATCGGTGCTGCTCGGCGCCGGCGGCGCCCTCGCGCTGTCCGGACCGGGCGTCGTCCTCGCTGCCCCGACGGCCGGCGAGACCAACCCGGACGACGCCACGCAGCCACCGACAGACACCAGCACGTCGGAGCCCACCGAGGAGACGACCGACGACGCGACAGCCGAGCCGACCGACTAGGCGAGCGAGCCTGCGGAGGACGGCGAGCAGGCTGTCGGAGACGGAAGTGCCGGAGGCCCGGTCACCTGCGACGACGCCCGGAACCACGGCGAGTACGTCTCAGGCGTCGCCCGCTCCACCGATGCAGGACCGGGGCACGGCGCGGCCGTGAGCGAGGCCGCGCGCAGCGACTGCGGCAAGCCGGCGGCGGCGAGCTCGCAGACCGACCGGTCGCAGACGTCCCGGAAGCAGGCAGAGTCCAAGAAGGCGGAGAAGCCCCAGAAACCCGCCGAGGCTGAGAAGTCCCAGAAGTCGAAGAAGGCGGAGAGCCCGGAGTCGAAGAACTCGAAGACGGCGGACAAGTCCCAGTCGAAGAAGGCGGAGGACCCGGGCAAGTCCAGGGGCGAGAAGCGCGGCCACGCGAAGCGCGGCTCCTGAGCGCCGTTGATCCTGCCTTTGCGTTGGCAGGTGGCGGCTTCGACCCCCTCGACCCGCCACCTGTCAACGCATTGCCGCTGTGAGCAGCCTGCCGGTGTGATCAGAAGCCTTCTGCCTTGCGGCGTGCGTTGTACTCGCGCATCGAGGACGGGTATCCACTGAGGTTCACGTCGTACACCGGGATGCCGATCTTCCGCGCGAACTCCTGGGCCGTCTTCACGTCAGGCACCGGCCGCCGGGTCCACTCGCCGTCCTTGGCGACCAGCAGCAGCGTGGTCGGCGTGACGGTGGTGGCCGGTTCGATGAAGGCCTCGACCTCGGGCCTTGTGCGCGCGAACTCTTCCAGGTGCGCTCGATGCTGCCCCGGACGGGGGGAGGACGACGACACGTTGCCAGCGGGGCCACCTCGGTTTCTGCGTAGGCGCGAGAACAGGCCCATCCGTCGTTCCTCCAACTCCTCGCCGCGGTCGATCACCATCCTGTCATCTGCGGGTGCCGAGCACGCGGATGGCGGGTCCCTGCTGGTGAGCGGCTCACCGGATAGTGCCAGGATGGGCGATCAACGACCCCTAGCGCGAAGGAGCGTTGTCCGTGGCCGAAGCAGCCGACGGTCAGGCCTACGACGTGGTGATCCTCGGAGGCGGGAGCGGTGGGTACGCCTGCGCCTTCCGGGCCGCCGGGCTCGGTCTTTCGGTCGCCCTGGTGGAGAAGGACAAGCTGGGCGGCACGTGCCTGCACCGCGGCTGTATCCCCACCAAGGCGCTCCTGCACGCCGCCGAGGTCGCCGACTCGACGCGGGAGAGCAGCAAGTTCGGCGTGAAGGCCTCCTTCGACGGCATCGACATGAGCGCCGTGAACTCGTACAAGGACGGCGTGATCGGCCGGCTGTACAAGGGGCTCCAGGGCCTTGCCAAGTCCCACAAGGTGACCCTCGTCGAGGGTGAGGGCCGGCTGGTCGGCCCGGACACGGTGGAGGTCGGCGGTCAGCGGTACACCGGCCGCAACGTCGTCCTGGCCTCCGGCTCCTCCGCCCGGTCCCTGCCGGGCCTGGAGATCGGCGGCCGGGTCATGACGAGCGACGAGGCGCTGCAGCTGGACTGGGTGCCGGACCGCGTGGTCGTCCTCGGCGGGGGCGTCATCGGCGTGGAGTTCGCCAGCGTGTACCGCTCGTTCGGGGCCGAGGTGACCATCATCGAGGCCCTCCCCCGGCTCGTCCCGGCCGAGGACGAGGCAGCCAGCAAGGCCCTGGAGCGCGCCTTCCGCCGGCGGAAGATCACCTTCAAGACGGGTGTTCGCTTCTCCGGGGTCGAGCAGACCGACGGCCAGGTGATCGTGTCCCTGGAGAACGGGGAGAAGTTCGAGGCCGACGTGCTCCTCGTGGCCGTCGGCCGCGGCCCCAACACGGCCGGGCTCGGGTATCAGGAGAACGGCATCACCCTCGACCGGGGCTTCGTCACCACGGACGAGCGGCTCCGTACGAGCGTGCCGAACGTGTACGCCGTGGGCGACATCGTTCCCGGGCTACAGCTCGCCCACCGCGGGTTCGCACAGGGCATCTTCGTCGCCGAGGAGATCGCCGGCCTGAATCCCACACCCATCGTCGAGTCGGGCATCCCGCGCGTCACGTACTGCGAGCCGGAGGTCGCCTCGGTCGGACTCACCGAGTCGCAGGCCCGGGAGAAGCTCGGCGACGCCGTGGAGACTTACGAGTACAACCTCGGCGGCAACGGCAAGAGCCAGATCCTGGGCACCACCGGCTTCGTGAAGCTCGTCCGGCAGAAGGACGGGCCGGTGATCGGTGTCCATGCCGTCGGCGCCCGGATGGGCGAGCAGGTCGGCGAGGCTCAGCTGATCGTGAACTGGGAGGCGTTCCCGGAGGAGGTGGCCCAGCTCATCCACGCACACCCGACGCAGAACGAGGCGATGGGTGAGGCGCACCTCGCGCTTGCCGGCAAGCCGCTGCACGCTCACGGTTGACCGACCGGGACACTGACCTGCTGAGAGCGACCCCTCGCCACGACTGAATGACCACCCCGACTGACCACCCCGACTGACCACCTCAACCACTGACCTGGAACCGACGGCCGACCCGGCCGCAAGACCGTCCGGCGCAACGGACACGGAAACGGAGAGCACATGGCCGACGTGCAGATGCCCGCCCTTGGGGAGAGCGTCACCGAGGGCACCGTGACCCGGTGGCTCAAGCAGGTGGGCGAGCAGGTGGCGGTGGACGAGCCGCTGCTCGAGGTCTCCACCGACAAGGTGGACACCGAGATCCCCTCGCCGGTCGCAGGCACCCTGCAGGAGATCCTGGTGGGCGAGGACGAGACCGTCGAGGTCGGCGCACGTCTCGCCGTCATCGGTGAAGGCGCCGCAGGCGGACAGAGTGACGGCCAGCCGCAGGTTCAGCAGCAGGAGCAGGTTCAGCCAGAGCCTGAGCCATAGCCTGAGCCGCAGCAGCAGCCGCAGGACCAGCCGGAGCCGGCGCAGCAGGAGCAGCCTCACGAGCAGGCCCAGCCGGAGCCGGCGCAGCAGGAGCAGCCTCAGGAGCAGGCCCAGCCGGACCCGGCGCCGTCCGCGCACGACGGCTCCGGTGCCGGGACACCCGTGAACATGCCGGCGCTGGGCGAGAGCGTCACCGAGGGGACGGTCACCCGCTGGCTCAAGCAGGAGGGTGAGCGCGTCGAGGTCGACGAGCCGCTGCTCGAGGTGTCCACGGACAAGGTCGACACCGAGATCCCCTCGCCGGTCGCCGGAACGGTCCAGAAGATCCTCGTGGGCGAGGACGAGACCGTCGAGGTCGGTGCCCAGCTCGCGATCGTCGGCGAAGGCCAGGTCCAGCCGCAGCAGCAGGCCCAGCCGGAGCCGGCACGGCCCCAGCCGTCGGAGCAGCCGCAGCCTCAGCAACAGCCGGACCAGCGGCCCGCCGAGCAGCAGCAGGCCGTCGAGCCGGAGCCCCAGCAGCAGCCTGCGCCTGAGGTGCTGGAAACCCCGTCGCAGGCCCCCCAGCCCCAGCCAGCCGCGCAACCGCAGGCCCAGCCGCAGCCGACGACGCAAGCGCAGCCCTCGCCGTCCGCGGCGTCCGCCGAAGCCACGACCTACGTCACGCCGCTGGTGCGCAAGCTGGCCGCCGAGCACAACGTGGACCTGTCCTCCCTGAAGGGCAGCGGCGTCGGTGGCCGGATCCGCAAGCAGGATGTGCTCGAGGCCGCCGAGCGGGCCAAGCAGGCGGCCGCGCAGGCGACGACCGCTCCGGCCCCGCACGCCCAGGCCGCCGCCGCACCGTCAGTCGCGCCGCGAGCGGTCAGCCCGGAGCTGGCGGCCAAGCGAGGCACCACCGAGAAGATGTCCCGTCTGCGCAAGCTCATCGCGACGCGGATGGTGGAGTCGCTGCAGGTGTCCGCGCAGCTCACCACCGTGGTCGAGGTGGACGTCACCAAGATCGCCCGGCTGCGCGACCGCGCGAAGCGGGACTTCGAGGCCCGCGAGGGCGTGAAACTGTCCTTCCTGCCCTTCTTCGCCCTGGCCACCGTGGAGGCGCTCAAGGCGTTCCCGCAGGTCAACGCCAGCATCGAGGACGACACCATCGTCTACCACGGGCAGGAGAACCTCGGCATCGCCGTCGACACCGAGCGGGGCCTCCTCGTGCCGGTCATCAAGGACGCCGGTGACCTCAACATCGCCGGCCTCGCCCGGAAGATCGGGGACATCGCCGAGCGGACCCGCACGAACAAGGTGAGCCCGGACGAGCTCGCCGGCGGCACGTTCACCCTGACGAACACCGGTAGCCGTGGCGCCCTGTTCGACACGCCGATCATCAACCAGCCTCAGGTCGGGATCCTTGGCACGGGCACCGTGGTGAAGCGTCCCGTCGTCGTCGCCGACCCGGAGGGCGGCGAGACGATCGCGATCCGGTCGATGGTCTACCTCGCGCTGACCTACGACCACCGCATCGTGGACGGCGCGGACGCCGCCCGGTTCCTGACCGCCGTCAAGGCGCGGCTGGAGGAAGGCGCGTTCGAGGTGTGAGCACCTCCGACAGCTCAGCGCCAGCTCCGCACTAGCTAGCTGACCTCGCTGACGCGCCAGAGCCCGTCGACCCTGCGCAACGTCAGCTTCGACCGCTGCGGCGGGCTGGCCGGCTGCTGGTCCACGACCGAACCGTCCTCCACCCGTACCCGCTGATGCCTGCCGGTGACCACCTCCACAGCGAGCACCGCCTCATCGCCCGAACGCGAGACCGTGTCCACATCGACGATGTCGAACGCCAGGTCCTTCAGGCGGATCCCCTGCTGCTCCAGCGCCTCCAGGATCGCGACGTCGGCCGCGAGGGCAGGCGACTGCCGGACGTTCGCCAGCTCCAACGGCTCCCGCCGACCGGTTGCGAAGGCGGTCGCGCGCAGGTCCGCGAGGGCGACGAGCGCCTGCTCGGGCGCGGGGGCGGCCATCAGGTCGAGCACCTCCTGCGGCACACACGCCGGGCGCGTCGGGGTCGGCCGAAGAGGGGTGCCAGGGGCAGCTGGCCTGGCTGACGCCGCCGGGCTCGGGAGCGGTGCCGGTGCCGCGGCGGCGCGAACGGCTTCCTCGTCCGCCGTCAACGAGCCGACGCCGACGGCAAGCGCCGCGGCGCCGCCGAGCACCAGGGCGGCGGCACCGGCCGCGAGCGCGAGGCGACGTCGCCGCGAAGAGTGCGTGTCGTCGTCCACATGCTTCTGCGACGGTGGCGCCTGGCTACGGAGCCGGTGCGTCACGACCTCGGCCGCCGCGGCGCCCGGGTCGGTGGGGACGAGCCGGACCGGCGCTGCGGGTGCCGCGTCGAAGAACCGGACGGCCAGCTGGGCGGCGCCGGGGCGACGGTGCGGGGAGGGGTCCAGGCCGCGTTCGATGAGTGCGGCCAGATCGGCCGGGGTGTGCGGCGCGAGCGGCATCAGCGGCGGCCTGGTGCCTGCCGGCTGCGGCGCCCGCCCGGTGAGGGCGAACCACCCCGTGGCGCACAGTCCGAAGACATCCGTGGACGGCGTCGGGCCGGCTCCCGCGAGGACGACCGGATCGGTGTAGCCGGGGGTGCCCTGCCGGTCCGTGTCGTCGAGCCCGATCAGGGAGGCGATGCCCAGGTCGGACAGCAGGGGGCGCCCGTCCTCGGCGAACAGCACGTTGCCCGGTGTCACGTCGGCGTGGACGACCCCGCGCGTGTGCAGGTCCGCGAGGGCGCCGGCAAGAGGGCTGAGAATGGTGACGACTTCGCCGGGGTCGAGGGCGCCGCGCGCACCGACGAGCGCGGTGAGGGTGCCGCCGGGCGCGTGATCGAGGACGAGGGCGAGTGACGTGTCGTCCAGCTGCACGACGGCCCGCAGCCGCACCACGTGCGGATGCTCGATGCGACGGAGCAGCGTCGACTCGCGGAGCACCCGCCGAGCGGACTCCGGACTGATGTGCAGCAGCTTCAGGGCGACCCGCGCGCCGGTCGCGTCATCCGTGGCCGACCACACCTCACCGGCGCCCCCGAAGCCGAGCAGCCGGCCCGTGGTGTACCCGGGCACCTGCGGAGCCTTGGCCGGGTTCTCGGGCGTCACGCGAGCACTCAACCGCATGCGCGGGTCGCGGTGCCGTTGTTATCCACAGGCGGCGTAGCCTGAGGCGGCATCACCGCACAGCCCCACGGCGGCGGCTACAGGCATCGAGCGACAAGACGTAGAGCGACAAGACGTAGAAGGAGCAGCAGCGTGGAGTTCACCGACCTCGGTTACGGCGACGACGCCGTCCAGTACGAGGTGGCCTGGCAGCGGCAGCGCGAGATCCACGCGTCGGTCGTGGCCGGTGAGCTGCCGGACACGGTGCTGCTGCTCGAGCACCAGGCGGTGTACACGGCCGGCAAGCGGACCGAACCGCACGAGCGGCCCTTCGACGGCACGCCCGTCATCGACGTGGACCGCGGCGGCAAGATCACGTGGCACGGTCCGGGGCAGCTGGTCGGCTACCCGATCGTGCGGCTGCCGGACCCGGTGGACGTCGTCACGTACGTGCGTCGGCTGGAGCAGGTGCTCATCGACGTCTGCGCCGACTTCGGCGTGGAGGCCGGGCGCGTCGAAGGCCGATCGGGCGTGTGGGTCGGGGCCGATGACCGGGGGCGGGAACGGAAGATCGCGGCAATCGGCATCCGGGTGGCGCAGGGCGTGACCATGCACGGTTTCGCGCTCAACTGCGACTGCGACCTGGCCGCGTACCAGCGGATCGTGCCGTGCGGCATCCCGGACGCGGACGTCACCTCGCTGTCGTTCGAGCTCGGCAGGGACGTCACCGTGGCCGAGGTGCTGCCCTCGGTCCGCAGGCACCTCGCCGCGACGCTGCCGGTCCAGGCGGCAGCCGCGCGGCCCACTGCTGCCGCCGCTGCCGCCGGCTGACCCCGGTTCAGACCTGGGGTAGGACGTCGCTCGCGATCAGCTCGATGTGCGCGATGTCGTCCAGGTCGAGCACCTGCAGGTAGATGCGCTGGCAGCCGACCTCGGCGTACCGGCCGATCTTGTCGACGATCTCGGCCGGTGTTCCGGCCAGGCCGTTCTCGCGCAGCTCGTCCACCTGGCGCCCGATGTGGGCCGCACGCTCTGCCAGCTCGGCGCCGTCCCGGGCGCAGGCCACCACGAGCGCCACCGAGTACTTCAGGTCATCGGGTGACCGGCCGGCGTCCTGGCAGGCGCTGCGCACGCGCTCGTACAGCGCCCCGGTCTCCTCGACCGACGCGAAGTTGGCGTTGAACTCGGCCGCGAAGCGGGCCGCGAGCGCCGGCGTCCGCTTCCTGCCGCTGCCGCCGATGATGACCGGGACCCACTCCTGCGCCGGCTTGGGCAGGGCCGGTGAGTCGCTCAGCCGGTAGTGCTTGCCGTCGTAGTCGAAGGTCTGGCCCACCGGGGTGGACCAG
>JASBSH010000096.1 GCA_030149025.1 Actinomycetales bacterium
ACCCGGCTGGTCCACGACAAGGGCCTCACCGAGCTGCAGGCCGACCACCCGCACGAGAGCGTGGAGAAGTACTCCGACCCCGACGTCACCAACAAGAAAGGCACGGTTCGTGACGGCGAACCGGCCGCCGCCATGCTCAGCAGCCCCGTCACGCCGCCCGTCGTCGACCTGGGGAAGCTCGCCGGCTGGCAGCCGTTGCCGCTGTCCGTGCGGGACGCCAGACGCGCCGCGGCGGGCCTTCGTGCGCACCTGCGGAACGTGGTGCCCCCGGGTCCCCGACCGGACGGCGACGAGGGGCCGGCGGTGGCGACGACTCGGGACCTCGTGGTTCGCAGGGGGACGACGACAGCGGTCGCCGGCGTGGACCTCACCGTCCGCCGTGGCGAGGTCGTCGCCCTGATGGGGCGCAACGGGGCGGGGAAGTCCACGCTCCTCGCGACCGTCGCGGGCCAGCTGCGGCCGACCGCCGGGACGGTGCTGCTGGCGGGCGCGCCGGGGAACGGGCGGTCCGCCGGCGTCTCCCCCCAGACCGCCCGCCCCGCGGACCTGGTGCGCCTCGTCGGCCTGGTCCCCCAGGACCCGACAGCGCTGCTGTATGCCGAGACGGTCGGCCAGGAGTGCCGGGAAGCCGACCGCGACATGGGCGCTGTGCCCGGGACCACCCGTGGCCTGCTGGCCGACCTCGCCCCGGACGTCGCCGACGGCATGCATCCCCGCGACCTGTCGGAGGGTCAGAGGCTGTCGCTGGCCGTCTCGATCGTCCTCGCGGGGGAGCCGCCCCTGCTGCTGCTGGACGAGCCGACGCGGGGGTTGGACTACGGCGCCAAGCGACGGCTGGTGCGTCACCTGCGCCGCCTGACAGGTGCAGGGCACGCCGTGGTGCTTGCCACGCACGACGTGGAGCTCGCCGCCGAGGTCGCGGACCGCGCGCTGGTGATGGCGGACGGTCACGTCGTCGCGGACGGTGCGGCTGCGACCGTCCTGGCCGCTTCGCCGGCTTTCGCGCCTCAGGTCTCCAAGGTGCTGCACCCGTTGCCGTGGTTGACGGTCCGCCAGGTCGCCGCCGCGCTGGAGCCGGCGTCATGACCAGGGTCGTGCCGGTGCGCTGGCCGTCGGCGCTTGCCCTGGTGGGTGCCACGCTCCTCGGCGTCGCCGCGTTCGGCTGGCCCCTGCTCCTCGGTCCGGGCTCGACGTTCGAGCACCAGACGGACGCACCGTGGGTGTTCGTGATCCTGCTCGTGGTGCTCGGCGCGGTGGTCGTGGCGGAGCTGTCGTCCGGCGGACTGGACGCCAAGACGGTTGCGCTGCTGGGCGTTCTGTCCGCTATGGGTGGCGCCCTCCGAGTGCTCGGCGCCGGCACCGCGGGCCTGGAGCCGATGTTCTTCCTCCTCGTCCTCGGGGGCAGGGTCCTCGGCCCGGGCGCAGGCTTCCTGCTCGGCGGGTTGTCGGTGCTGGTCGGCGGGTTCCTCACCGGCGGGATCGGCCCGTGGACGCCGTTCCAGATGTTCGCCGCCGCCTGGGTCACGCTCGGGGCGGCACTGCTGCCGAAGGCGTCCGGGTGGCGGGAACGGCTGCTGCTCGCGGCGTACGGTTTCGTGGCGTCGTTGGCCTTCGGCGCGGTGATGAACCTGTGGTTCTGGCCTTTCATGACGAGCGGCGCACCGGACGGTGGGCTGTTCGTGCCCGGCGACCCGGCGTCCCTGAACGCCAGCCGCTACGCCGTCTTCTACGTGGTGACCTCCCTCGGCTGGGACCTGCCCAGGGCCGTCCTGACCGCCGGTCTCTGCCTGCTGGCCGGGCGGCCGGTCCTCGCGGCGCTGCGCCGCGGCGTCCGGCGAGCGAGCTTCGGCGCCGGGCCATCGGAGGGGACGCAACCGATCGAGGCACTGCAGCCGGTGGAGTCCACCGAGACGGCTGAGTCGACCCAGGTTGCGAGGCGCTGAGCGTGGAGGTCGTGCTGCTGGGTACCGGATCGGCCGACGGGTGGCCGAACCCGTTCTGCCGCTGCGCATCCTGCGAGGCGCAGTTCGCGGCCGGTGAGGTGCGGCGACCCACGGCGGCTCTGGTCGACGACGTGCTGCTGCTGGACTGCGGTACCGGCGTGCCGGGCGCCGCACTGACGCACCGCCGCAAGCTCGACCGGCTCCGCGCCGTGCTGCTCACCCACGACCATCCCGACCACAGCGCCCCGGTCGCGCTGCTGGCCCACGCCTGGGCGCGTGGCGCGGCGGCGTCGACCGGGGACGTCGGCGTCCTCCCGGAGCCGTCGACGGTGCCACTGGAGGTCATCGGCCCGGCGCAGGTGCTCGGCACCTGGCGTCCCTGGTGCGGGCCGGACGACCCGGTGACCTTCCGTCCCGTCAGCGCCGGGGACGTCATCGACGTCGCGGGGTACCGCGTTCGGGTCCTCCCGGCGGAGCACCCGCAGCCCGCGGTGCTCTACCTGGTGGAGGACGATGTGAACGGCCCCGGAAGCAGGCTGCTCTACGCCACCGACACGGCGCACCTGCCGGAGGCGACGGTCGCCGCCATCGGAGAGACCCCGGTCGACCTCCTGCTGCTGGAGGAGACGTTCGGCGACAAGACCGACCACGCCACCCAGCACCTCGACCTCACGACGTTCCCCCGGCAGCTTGCCCGCCTGCGGGAAGCCGGCGGACTGCGAGACGGTGCCCAGGTGGTGGCCGTGCACCTGAGCCACCACAACCCGCCGGGTGCGGCGCTCGACGAGCGGCTCCGGCCTTGGGGCGCCCGGGCGGGCCGGGACGGTGAGCTGATCCGCTTGGCGGCTGCGGGGTCGGCGCCCGTCCCGGTCGCGAGCGGCAGGGTAGCGACCGGGCCGGTGGCGAACCGCCCGGCTCCCCGGCGCACCCTCCTGCTGGGCGGCGCGAGGTCGGGCAAGTCGACGGCGGCCGAACGGTTCCTGCTCGCCGAGCCGTCCGTGACCTACGTGGCCTGCGGTCCGGTGCCGGATCCGTCCGACCCCGAGTGGGTGGAGCGGGTGGACCGCCATCGCCGTGACCGGCCCCCTATGTGGACGACCGTCGAGACCACCGATCTGACGTCCGTCCTGGCCAAGGCCAAGAGGCCGGTTCTCGTCGACTGTCTCGGTACCTGGCTCGCCGCGGTGCTGGACCGGGTCGGCGCCTGGGACGCACGTGATGGCTGGGAGGCGGCAGCCCACTCCGAGATAGCCGACCTCATCGCGGCCTGGCGAACGGTCACCGTTCCGGTGGTCGCCGTGAGCAACGAGGTCGGCTCCGGGGTCGTGCCCGCAACGCCGGCCGGCAGGCTGTACCGGGACTGGCTGGGCCGGCTCAACCAGGCCGTCGCGGCGCAGAGCGAGTCGGTGCTGCTCGTCGTCGCCGGGCAGCTCCTCCCCCTGC
>JASBSH010000099.1 GCA_030149025.1 Actinomycetales bacterium
GGCGACATAGAGAAGGCGGATCGTCTCGCACCAGGACAGGTGCCGCTCCACCGCGTCGGCGTTGTCGTAACCCGACGTCCGCAAATCCTTGCCGGGGCGGATCTCGACGCCGCCGTCGTGCGGCCACAACACCCGGTCCCGCTGGTCCCGTGCCCCGCCGGCGAGCCCGGAGCAGATCACCATCGGGAACTGCAGCCCCTTGCTCGCGTGAACAGTCGTGATCCGCACCGCCTGCGCGTCAGTCTCCGGCAAGACAGACTCACTGACCCTCGCGACGTCCTCGGTCTGCCGCTCGGCCCACGCGAGGTACTCGCGCAGGGAGCTGTGCTCGCTCTCCGACCACGCCCGTGCCTGGTCAAGTACGAAGCGAACGCGCCGCCACGTCTCCCGGTGTCGTGGCTGGGGCGAGTCCGCGGCCGCGACTTCGAGCACTCGTGCGTCGGCGACAATCCGCTCGAGCAGTGCGCTCGGTGTCAGCAGCGACCGCTCCCGGGCAAGCGCTGCGAGCCACTCCAGACCACGGGCCACCGGGTGCTCCTCCAGCCCCTCGGGCACTCGACCGAACGGGTTCCACCGTCCGCCGGCCGCGTGCCACGTGAACAGGTCGTCGTCTCCGCAGCCGATCAGGGGCGAGCGCAGGGTGCTCACCACCGCCAGCGTGTCCGACGGATCGTCGACCGCTCGTGCGGCAAGGAGCAGGTCACGGATCTCTCCCGCCTGGTAGACGAAGGATGTCGCCTCCGTGCGATACGGGACTCCGGCTGAGTCCAAGGCCTGTTCGAGGGCGTCGATCGACGTGCGCGCCGGCAAGAGGATCGTGATGTCGCCCAGCTCGACCGGCCGCTGAGTCCAGGACGGGCCGTCGCGCTCGTCAACCTGCCAGCCCTCTCGGACGGCGGTCACGATGGTCGCGGCGACATCAGCAGCCTCTGCGGCCCGGAGTTGGTGGACCGGCGTCCCTCTCTCGTGTGCCTGCGTCCCGAGCACGACGACGCTGGGGCCCGGGTCGCCGTCCGCGCCTTCGCGCCATGAAGGCGCATCCAACGCGTGGTACTCCGGCTGGGCACCGGCCTCCGCGACGATCAACCGGCCGAATACTTCGTTGACCCAGGCGAGCACCTCGGGTCGCGACCGGAAGTTCGTCGTGAGGTCAACGACCTCCCCGAAGTGCTCCCGTGCCTCGAGGAACGTGGTGATGTCCGCCCGCCGGAACCGGTAGATGGACTGCTTCGGGTCACCGACGACGAATACCCACCCCGGCGGGACCGGCACGTCCCTCCAGTCCGGTGCTCCGCCGTCCTGGCCGGCGGCGATGCGGACCGCCAGCTCGACCTGGATCGGATCGGTGTCCTGGAACTCGTCGAGCAGCAGCCGTCGATACCGCTGTTGCAACTGGCGACGCACCTCGGCGTTGTTGCGGACCACCGAGCGTGCCAGCACCAGCAGGTCGTGAAACTCCAGGCGACCGTCCGCCTGTCGCTGGCGGGCTCCGGCGAGCACGTGCTGGGCGAGGTGGTGCGCCAGCCCGCGCACCACTCGGTCGACCACTCGACCTCGCAGCTCCTCAGCGGCGGCGAGCAGGTCCTTCCAGCTCTCCTTGAGAGCCTTGACGTCGCACCGCCACTTCGCCTTCTGGCCTCCCGCACCCGGTTTCGGGGCGTCTGGCAACAGCGGTAGCAGCTCGACAATGTCCCGCGCGGCGGTGACCCGCTCGATCCAGTCCTCCAACAGCGGGAAACGGGCGGCCAACTTGTCCGAGTGGTCGAGGCAGTCCTCGAGCCGGGC
>JASBSH010000109.1 GCA_030149025.1 Actinomycetales bacterium
CTTGGGTCGTGCCCCCGTGCTGACGACCGGCACCTCCTCGTGCAGGGTCACCTCGTGCAGGGTCACCTCGTGCTCGCCCTCGCTGATATCAGGGCCGGCATGGCCTCGCCACGGCTCCCGTGCGTGATCGGCTCCCGCTCGATCCGGACCTCCCTCGCGCGTGACCGGCACCGTCACGGACTGGTGCTCAGTGGTGACGTACTCGCGCAGCCTGGCCCGGCCGGTGGGCCGTCACCCGGTGCCCGCCCTGAGCTCCTCCTCGGGGTCCAGGTGGGCCGTCTGGTCGATAGTGGGGGCGTCCTTGACCTTGGTTACCCCCGTCGACCGGCTCCATTCCTTCTCCGTCTGACCTCCACGTTCGTGCCCCGCGGATCTCGCGCGTCTTGTGAGGGCCCGACAGGATGAGCGCGTGCCCGACGTCCCAGCGGATCTTGATGCCGCCGCCGACGAGCTCTACGCCGGACCGCCCCAGGACTTCATCTCCCGTCGCGACGAGCTCGCGAAGGCCGCGCGCGGCGGGGGACCGGGACCTCGCGACCGGAATGGAAGAGACGCTGCGCGCAGCGCTTGCCGACCCGAACGCGGCCCTGGCGGTCGCCTCCGGGCACCTGACCCGGGCCCTCAGCTACGCCGGCCTCGGTGAGGTCGACATCGAGGCCGCCACGGCCACGCCCTTGCGGGAGCCCGCGCAGCGGCAGCGGCCCTCACCCCAGCGCGACCAGGACCGGGGGCGCGACCAGCGCCGCGCCGAACCTCCCGCACCGTCCGAGCCTGCGAAGAGCAAGCCACCCACGAAGAACCAGCAGGAGGACGACGACACGCAGGCCCGGGCGCGAAAGCTGCGGGACGCCGTCCGGCAGGCACGCGACCGCGTCGAGAAGGCGACCGCTGCTCGGGACGCAGCGACCGCGCGCGAGGAGAGCTGGAGGACCGCGCGCAGCGGCTGCATGAGGAGCTGCAACGGGTCCGCGGTGAGCTCGCTGACGCGACCAAGGAGGTGAGCCTCGGGGAGCGTGGGCACTCGCGGGCGGTGCGTGCGCTCGCGTCCGCTGAGTGTGAGCTCGCCCGCGACAAGGGGTGATCCACCAACTTTGGCGCAGGGTGGCCCTGCAACAGACCTATTGGCGTAGGGCCACCCTGCGCCAAAGTGGGATTGGCGTAGCGCCACCCACGACAGACAACGGAGGTCCGCAATGCCGATGGAGTACAAGGTCGTCGAGCTTCGCGAGGGGCTCATCGGCGGCAAGATGTCGGGCGGCAAGCTGGAGAAGGTCCTCAACGATCACGCGTCCGAGGGCTGGGTGCTCAAGGCGATCACGGCGGTCGAGGTGAAGGGCCGGATCGGTCCCGGCGGTGTCGAGGGAGTGCTCGTCACGTTCGAGCGCTCGCGCTGACGTCCTGGCGGCCGCAGTGGTGCGTGCGTCGCCGTAGGGCGATGGCGGAGGGGCCACGCCATGACCCGGAAAGGCGACGCCCCATGAGTGACGATCAGGACGTCGATCTGCTCGTCGTCGGTGGCGGCAAGGCCGGCAAGTCGCTCGCGATGGACCGGGCCAAGGCCCGCTGGAACGTCGTGATGGTCGAGCGCGACAAGATCGGCGGGACGTCGTCATCAACACCGGCACGACACCCGCGATGCCGGACCTCCCGGCGTCGCGGAGTCGGACGTGTGGACCTCCGGGACGATCCTCGAGCTCCAGCGCATGCCGGAGCGCCTGCTCATCTTGGGGGGCGGCTACGTCGGCTGCGAGTTCGCCTCGATGTTCGCCATCTTCGGGAGCCACGTCACCCTGCTGCAAGGCCCGGACCAGCTCCTGCCACGGGAGGACGCCGACATCGACGCGGCGGTGAGCGAGGTGCTCACCACGCAGGGAGTCGACGTCCGGGTGGGCGTCCGCGCCACGGAGGTGCGGCGCGACGCGGCGACGGGCGAGGTGGTTGTTCTGCTGGACGACGGGTCGTCGGTCCGCGGTGAGGAGCTGTTGGCGGCAACCGGTCGAAGCCCCGTCACGTCGGAGCTGGCGCTTGATACGACCGGGGTAGAGCTGACCGACCGTGGGTTCGTGGTGGTGGACGACCACCTGCGCGCGACGGCCGACTATGTCTGGGCAGCCGGTGACGTCGCCGGCAGTCCGCAGGCGAGGTCATCGCGGCCGTTCAGATGGCGATGCTCGGTGGACTTCTCTATGAGGCCGTACGGGACGCCCTCATCACGCACCCCAGCATGGCCGAGGGGGTGAATCTGCTCTTCGATTCGCTGGGGTGACCGCCGTCATGCGCTGGCGCCCAGTTCGAGCAGCCGGTCGCCGTTGCTCCAGCAGACAGCGCGTAACCAGTCGTCATCGAGGCGGGACTCCTTCTCCCGCAATCGTGCTAGCGCTTCGAGCTGGTGCGCGTAGGGGTACGGGATGTTCGGGTAGTCGCTGCCCAGCACCACGCGGTCGCCGAGGTCGGCGAGCCGCGGCAGCAGATTTTTCGGGAACGGCGCCCGCTCTTCGAAGAAGTCGGTGAACGCCATGGTCGTGTCCATGTGCACGCGCGGGTAGCGCTCGGCCAGCTCCACGAACTCCGCGTACTCGGGTGACCCCATGTGCGCCACGACCGCAACCAGACTCGGGTGCCGGCGGAGCACGCCGTCCAGCTTGTCCGGTCCGGTGAACCCGTCGCGGGCCACGGGGTCGCTGCCGATGTGGACCACGACGGGGACGGCGGCCTCCGCCAGCAGTCCCCACACGTCGTCCAGGATCTCCTCGCGAATGTCGAACCCGCCGACCTGGGCGTGGATCTTGAACACGCGAGCCCCGCGAGCCAGCGCCGAACGCACCTGGGCGAGCACGCCCGGTTCGGGGAAGAACGTTGCGCTGGGCACGCAGTCCGGCTCGCGCTCGGCGAGGTCCAGGGCGAAGTCGGTGAGGTCCGCAGCCATGCCGGGCCGGTGAGCGTAGGTCAGCGCGGTGAAGCGCCGCACCCCCATCCGGCGCAGGTGCTCCAGCCGGTCGGGCTGGGACCAGCGGTACGTGATGGGCCACCGCCGGCCGATCAGGGGGCCGGCCTCGTCGAAATGCGCCCAGACCCGGCGAAGCATCCGGTCCGGGAGGAAGTGGGCGTGGATGTCGATCAGGCCCGGAAGGCCGAGTCGCTGCCAGAACTCGGGTACGACGGCGTCTTCTGCTGGTGGGTCGGCGGGCAGGGCGGCGAGTGTAACCGGGACTTCTTCCATGATCACGCCGACGCTAGCCTGTTTTTTTGGGGGGGGGGAGCGGGGGGGGGGAGCGGGGGAGGCGAATCGAACCCACCACTATCAGCCTCGGAAGCTGATGCTCTGCCATTGAACAACACCCGTACGACTCGAGACGACGACCAACTGCGAGCCTTCAGCGAGCGGGACGTCACGGTGAGGTCGTACGTGTGATTTCGTTGGCCGTTGCGTCCGCCACCCTGCAGTCAGCGGCGCGATGGCCAGACGTGCGCTGGGTCAGCGCGCTTCGACTGTGGCCATCATGCCGGCGTCCTCGTGGTCGAGGATGTGGCAGTGGTAGACGGTGCGTCCCGGGTGCCGGGTGAAGTCGACCAGAACTCGGACTTGCCCGCCGGCGCGGACGTTGACAACGTCACGCCACGTCGGGGCGTCCACCGGTGCGCCGTTGTCCTCGACGACCTGCATGGGCCACACGTGCAGGTGGAAGGGATGATCCATGGGGGTCGGGTTACGGATGGTCCACTCCTCCACCGCGCCGACGGCAGCTACTTGATCGGTGCGCCCGGCGTCGAAGCCCCGGCCGTCGAAGCCGAAGCGCATCATGCCGCCACCGCCGCCCATCGTCATGGTGAAGGAGATGTCGCGGCGGTTGTCCGGCACACGGCCGCGCAGGTCGCGGTCTGCCCCGCGCTGCGGGATCGGCTCGAGCGCCGGCGTCTGCTCGCCCGCCACGACGACGGTGGCCGCAGTTGCCGGGCCGGAGAGGTCACCGTTGCCCATCATGGCCATCATGCCGCCAGTGCGGTCGTAGCCCAGCGTGGTCAGCTGGCTGGTCCCGGCCTTCATGGTGACCAGGAGGTCGGCGCGGTTGCCCGGAGCGAGCAGCACCTCGTCAACCGAGCGAGGGCTCGGTTCGTGACCGGAATCGATGCCGAGGAGCTCGACGCGCTGGCCCGGCACGGCCAGGCGCAGGTACCGGGATGCGCAGGCGTTCACCACACGCCACCTCTCGCGCTCCCCCGATCGGGCCGACAGCCGAGGCTGGAACTGGCCGTTGACCAGCAGCAGGTCACCCTCCCGCCCGGCC
The DNA here is from genome assembly GCA_030149025.1 of Actinomycetales bacterium. Classification (GTDB taxonomy): domain Bacteria; phylum Actinomycetota; class Actinomycetes; order Actinomycetales; family BWSM-131; genus BWSM-131. Next base: position 4,287 of record JASBSH010000109.1, read on the forward strand.
ATGAGCTCGGCCGTGGAGACCGGGACAAGGTCACCGTTCGCCGTCACGGAGGTGTCCGAAACGACCAGCACCCGCTCGCGGGCCACCGGGACCGAGGCGCCGTCATCGACGATGATGGTGCCGTACAGACCGCCGAAGACCTGGTCGGCCACCACGCCGTGCAGATGAGGGTGGTACCAGAACACCCCAGTGGGATGGTCTGGTGGGATCTCGAAGACGTAGTCGAAGCTCTCACCTGGGGCGATGCTGACGAACGGGTTGTCACCGTTGCCTCTTGGGGAGACGGCCAGGCCATGCGTGTGCAGGTTGGTAGCGGCCGCCAACTGGTTGGTCACCCGGACCTGCAGCCGGTCACCCGGGCGGACCCGCCACGTCGGACCGGGCAGGGAACCGTTGTAGGTGAGCATTCGTGCCGGTCCGCCGGCCAGGTCGAGCTCTCGCCGGGCGGTGACGAGCTCGACCTTGAGCAGGCCGTTCTCACTGCGGATCACCTCCGGCTGGACCAGGTCCTGCCCTGCAAGCCCGGTGCGCCTGGCCGACGTGGCCGGCGCCCAGGGCAGACCGGTGCGGGACAGCCCGATCCCACCGGTGACGGCGCCGGCCAGCCCTGCAGCAGCCAGTTGCAGGGTCCGTCGTCGGCTCATCGGGCGCGTCACCCGCGCCCTCCGAGCTCCCGCAACCGCTCCTGGTACTCAGTGGAGTCGATCTCCCCGCGCGCGTACCGCTCGTCGATGATCTGCCGGGCCCGGTCCCGCCCAGCCTCCGTCCGTTGCCTGCCGCCGCCATCGAAGCCCCGCACGAGGGCGACAACCAGAACGACCACGCCGACGATGACCAGGACCAGGAAGAGCCACCCCCACCCCATGCCCCATCCCATGCCGTTCCAGCCTCCCACGATTGCTACCTCCTCCGTCTCGCATACCCTAGTGGGTATACTGCCAACAGTGCCGTAACACTGTCCTGCCCAGTGATATGCCCCAGATCGAAACTGCATCGGACCTTCGCAGCCCGCCACGTCGTGTTGTCGGACGGGCGACCAGCGCCGATGCAATGGTGCAGCACATGGGCGGGCC
>JASBSH010000124.1 GCA_030149025.1 Actinomycetales bacterium
TCGTGGCCGCTCCGCCGTGCCTTCGCGGGCGGCTCGGAGTGCGGCGGCGAATCGGAGGGTGCCGTCGGTGGTGGCGAGGAAGTTCTCGAACTGCTCGTCTGTCAGTTCGGCTGCGAGGGTGTCGGCGTCGTAGTGGGTCCACCAGTTCGTCAGCTCGCCCCAGGTCTGCACGAACGCGCGCAGCGGGTAGCGGACGGGTTGCCCGTCACCGGTGACGAGCGGCAGTGGTCGCGGTGGGGTGCGCTTGCCCTTCTTGATCGACTTCGCCTGGGCCACGGCTGCCTCGGCACGGGCATGCAGCTCGGCCTCGCGCCGCTCCCGCGCGATGGTGTCGGCATCGCGGATCGCCTGGTATATCGGATGCACCGGGTCACCGGCCTCGATCCGCTCCAGCCCGGCGGCGGCCTCGGCGCGCAACATCTCGGGCTGGGCGGGGTTGTTGGCGATGTCTTCGAGGTAGCCGATCTTCTCCAGCGTCGTGTGCGACGCACCGCCGGGAATCATCGCCGCCGCTTGCTCCCGCGCATCGCCGAGTGCGCGCGACGGTCCCGCAAATTTTGCGGGACCGTCGTTTCCCGGCTGGTTATCGCTGCTGAACTGGGTGGCGCTCTTGCGGCGGGCGGCGTCTTCGGCCATAACCTGCTTGATCTCGCGGTAGAGGCCGGCGCCTTCGAGCTGGGTGTAGGGCTTGTGGAGCATGTTGTCGTCCTGCTCGGCGAGGAGCTGCCCGAGCCGGTCCGATAGGCCGCTGCGAACCCACACGTTGACGGTGCGCCAGCCGAGCTTCTTGATCGCGGCAAGGCGTCGTGCCCCGCACACGAGCACGCCGTCGATGGTGATCGTGAGAGGTTGCAGCAGGCCGTCGCGCTCGATGGAGGCCGCGAGGGCGTCGATGTCGCCGAGGTCGGCGCGGTGCCGGGTGCCGACGAGGATCGAATCGACGGTACGGTCGAGCTGGACGCTGCCGATCTGTGGCTCGGTCACGACGACTCACCGCCTCCACCACTCGGAGCGGCCAGTGCGAGCGCGAGGATCAGATCGTCGTCGCGGAGCAGCAGGTCGAGGCTCTCGCCGAGCAGCAGCCGCAGCAGCACGCCGCGCCCGGTCGTGGTTGCCGCGTAGGCGGGGTGTGGGTTCCCGAGCAGTGCTTTGAGGAGGGCGGTCCAGGATCGGCGCGGCAGATCGAGCAGTGCCCGGGCGTGGCGGTCGCGGCGTAGTGCCTCGTAGGCGGACTGGCGGGTGCCGGCCTTCATCAACGCTCCACAGACGTGTTCCACCGACGCGCGGGCGGTGTCGGGTGGCCAGTCGAGCAGGCACAAGATCGCGATGGCATCCTCGGCAGCCGAGCTCGCGGACATGCACGCCTGCGCCGACCCGAGACTCTCGCGGGGCTCGGTGTCGATGTCGGAGGGGTGGGTGTCAGTGGTGTGGAACGCGGGATGGTAGTCGGCCAGCGCGGTGTCGCGGTCGGAGAATCGTTCGGGGTCGTGGAACGCGGAGACGTGCGCGCGGCGGGCCTGGTGCACCGAGCAGAGCAGGCCTTGGGCGCGTTCCTCGTAGACGCAGGTGATCCGCACGGCGTGGGTGATGATCGCCCACGGGTCGTTGGCTTCACGGGTCGAGCGGTACTGCATCGCGTCGAACGCCGCAGCGACCGCCTCCCAGGTGTCGAGCTTGTGCTTGCGGGCCAGGGCACGGTACTTGTCGGCGGCGAACTCCATCAGGTCGCGGGCCACCGGGTCGTGAACCCACGCGTCCTCACCGCCCTCATGGAGCCGGATCAGCAGGGCGCGTAGCCCTTCGCTGGTCGTGAAGTCCTCAGCCGGTTCTGGGAAGCCGGTGGTGGTTGTGGTCATGGTGTCGGCACCTCCTGGCAGGCAGGTGCGCACTCGCTCCCACGAGCGCGTCCTCCTGCCGTCGGGGCCATGACCTGTCACCACGCTCAGCCCATCGAGACCCCGGACCGGGACACCTGCCGCGTCACGGGGGTGCTGCTGTGCCCGAACGCCGAGATCGGTGGCAGCCGCCGGGCACGGTCCCCGAGGCGACGGACACC
>JASBSH010000130.1 GCA_030149025.1 Actinomycetales bacterium
GCACGAAACCGCGAAACGCCGCCTGCAGAACGTCGCCCAAGATCCGGCAGCGGGTGGTGGCCGTCGTGACGCCACGAACCGCGCGATGTCGCCCTTTGCGGCACGGGGTGCGGTCCGGCTGATCGCCTGCACGCACTACCATCGAAGGTGAGCAAGCACACCCCGACCTGCCTCGGGCAGGTGTCAGGCGAACAGCACGCAAGCTTGGAGCGATCCCGTGACCGTCCTGGACGACATCATCGCCGGAGTCAGACAGGACCTGGCCGAGCGTGAGGCGACCGCCCCGCTCGACGAGATCAAGGAGCGCGCGGCCAGGCAACCGCAGGCCCTGAACGGTGTCGACGCGCTCAAGCGCACCCGGGCGGAAGGCAACGCCTCCGTCAAGGTCATCGCCGAGGTCAAGCGGTCCAGCCCCAGCAAGGGGGCACTCGCCGCGATCGGTGACCCCGCGGGTCTCGCCCGTGACTACGAGGCCGGTGGCGCGAGCGTCATCAGCGTCCTGACGGAGCGGCGCCGGTTCGGCGGAAGCCTCGCCGACCTGGACGACGTGCGTGCCGCCGTCGACGTCCCGATCCTGCGCAAGGACTTCGTCGTCACCCCGTACCAGGTGTGGGAGGCGCGTGCACACGGCGCCGACCTCGTGCTGCTCATCGTCGCCGCGCTCGAGCAGACGGTCCTGACGTCGCTCATCGAACGGATCGCGTCCCTCGGTATGACAGCACTGGTCGAGTGCCACGAGGAGGACGAAGTGCGTCGCGCCATCGACGCCGGTGCCCGCGTGGTCGGCGTGAACGCCCGCAACCTCAAGACGCTCGAGGTCGACCGGAGCACCTACGCCCGCCTCGCCCCGCTGATCCCGGGCGACGTCGTCCAGGTCGCCGAGTCCGGTGTCCGAGGGCCGCACGACGTGCTCGAGTACGCCCGGGCGGGCGCGGACGCCGTGCTCGTGGGCGAGGCGCTGGTGACCGGCGGCAACCCGCGAGCCGCTGTCGCCGACCTCGTCGCCGCCGGTGCGCACCCCGCACTGCGGACGGTGCGCCGGTGACGATCGCCGGCTCGGGCGCACGACAGCAACCGCAGCAGCAGCCGGGACACCTGCGCGACCAGCACGGGCCCTACTTCGGCCAGTTCGGCGGGCGCTTCGTCCCCGAGGCGCTGATCCGTGCCCTCGACGAGCTCGACACCTGCTACCGCCAGGCATGGGCGGACGAGGCGTTCCGCGCGGAGCTGGACCGCCTGCACGCCACCTACACGGGCCGGCCGAGCATCCTGACCGAGGTGCCGAGGTTCGCCGAGCACGCCGGCGGGGCACGCATCCTGCTCAAGCGCGAGGACCTCAACCACACCGGCTCGCACAAGATCAACAACGTCCTCGGTCAGGCGCTGCTGACCAAGCGGATGGGTAAGACGCGCGTCATCGCGGAGACCGGCGCCGGCCAGCACGGTGTCGCAACCGCCACTGCCGCAGCCCTTCTCGACTTGGAGTGCGTCGTCTACATGGGCGAGCACGACACCGAGCGACAGGCGCTGAACGTGGCCCGGATGAGGCTGCTGGGCGCCGACGTGATCCCGGTCAAGACCGGTTCCCGCACGCTCAAGGACGCCATCAACGAGGCCCTGCGCGACTGGGTCACGAACGTCGACACCACCCACTACCTGATGGGCACGGTCGCCGGCCCGCACCCGTTCCCCGAGATGGTGCGCGACTTCCAGAAGGTGATCGGCGAGGAGGCGCGCGGGCAGGTCCTCGACCTCACCGGCCGACTGCCGGACGCCGTGCTCGCCTGCGTCGGTGGCGGCTCCAACGCGATCGGCATCTTCCACGCCTTCCTCGACGACCCCGACGTGGCGCTCATCAGTCTGGAAGCCGGCGGCGACGGATTCGACACCGGCCGGCACGCGTCGTCCATCACGGCCGGGCAGACCGGCGTGCTGCACGGCGCCAAGTCGTTCCTCCTGCAGGACGAGGACGGCCAGACCCTCGAGTCGCACTCCATCTCAGCGGGTCTCGACTACCCGGGCGTCGGTCCGGAGCACGCATGGCTGGCAAGCACCGGGCGTGCCGCCTACCGCCCCGTCACGGACAGCGCCGCCATGGAGGCCTTCCGGCTGCTGTGCCGCACCGAGGGCATCATCCCGGCGATCGAGAGCGCCCACGCCCTCGCAGGCGCCCTGGAGACCGGTCGCGAGCTGGGGCCCGACAGCCTGCTGCTGGTGAACCTCTCCGGCCGCGGTGACAAAGACGTCGACACAGCGGCCAGATGGTTCGGCGTGCTGAGCGACGCGGATCTGGTCCAGTCCGCAGCGACCGCGGCGGCCACCCCCGTCGACGAAGGCGAAGGGGCCGGCTGGTGACCGGCAGCGCTGTCGACCAGACCGGTCGCACCGGCGCGCGCCTGGAGGAGCTGCGCGCGGCCGGGCGGGCGGCGCTGATCTCTTTCCTGCCGGCGGGTTTCCCCGATCTGGAGACCTCCGTGGCCGCCGCGCGCGCGGCCGTGGAGGCCGGAGTCGACATCGTCGAGCTCGGGCTCCCTTACAGCGACCCGGTGATGGACGGGCCGGTCATCCAGCGCGCGGCGCAGCAGGCACTGGACGGCGGCACACGCACCAAGCAGGTGCTCCACGCGGTGGAGCAGGTGGCAGCGGCCGGGGCGCCGGTCGTCGTGATGACGTACTGGAACCCGGTCCTGCGCTACGGCGTCGACGCCTTCGCCCGCGACCTGGCGTCCGCCGGCGGTGCAGGCCTCATCACGCCCGACCTCGTCCCTGACGAAGCCGGCGAGTGGATCGCCGCGAGCGATGCCCACGACCTCGACCGGATCTTCCTCGTCGCCCCCTCCTCCTCACCCGAGCGCCTGGCGATGACGGCGAGGGCGTGCCGCGGCTTCGTCTACGCGGCGTCGACCATGGGGGTGACCGGCGTCCGCGCATCGGTAGGGGACGCCGCGCAGCGGCTCGTTCACGACACCCGCGGGGCGGGTGCCGAGCGGGTCTGCGTCGGTCTCGGTGTCTCCAACCCCGAGCAGGCAGCGGAGGTCGGTGCGTACGCCGACGGGGTCATCGTCGGCTCCGCGTTCGTGAAGGCACTCGACGATCGCGGTCTGGACGGCGTCACGCAGCTCGCGGGGGACCTTGCGGCCGGCGTCGCTCGTTCGCGCGCCGCTGCTGCCACGAACAGCACGGCCGGGACAGGGAAAGCGAGCGAGTGAGCCTGCTGTGACCGCGCTGACGATGCCGCTGTCAGGTGTCCTCACCTACATCCCGAGCCCGTCCCAGGGCGTCTGGTACCTGGGGCCATTGCCCTTGCGCGCCTACGCGATCATGATCCTCATCGGCATCGCCGCCGCGATCTGGATCGGCGACCGGCGCTGGCGGGAGCGTGGCGGTTCGGAGGGCACGGTCGCCGACGTCGCGGTGTGGGCCGTGCCGTTCGGTGTCATCGGCGGCCGGATCTACCACGTGATCACCTCTCCCGAGCCGTACTTCGGCCCGAACGGCGACCCGCTGCAGGCGCTCGAGATCTGGAAGGGCGGCCTCGGCATCTGGGGTGCCATCTCCCTCGGCGCCGTCGGGGCATGGATCGGGTGCCGCCGGCAGGGTGTGCGGCTCAGCTCGTTCGCGGACGCCGTCGCGCCGGGAGTGCTTGTCGCGCAAGCGATCGGCCGTCTCGGCAACTGGTTCAACCAGGAGCTGTTCGGTGGCCCCACCACGCTGCCGTGGGGTCTGATGATCGATCCCGCGCACCGGCCGCCCGGTTACGAGCAGTACGCCACCTTCCACCCCACGTTCCTCTACGAGCTGCTGTGGAACCTGGCCGGAGCGGCGTTCATCATCTGGCTCGACCGACGGTTCCGGTTGGGGCACGGCCGCGTCTTCTGGGCGTACGTCGTCGTCTACACCCTCGGCCGGGTCTGGATCGAGATGCTGCGCATCGACACCGCCGAGCAGGTCCTCGGGCTGCGGCTCAACGTCTGGACCTCGATCATCGTCGCGCTGCTCGGTGCCGTCGCCTTCGTGATCAGCACCCGCCGACGGCCCGGCCGGGAGAGCACCGTCTACCTGCCCGGGCGGGAGCCGGCTCCCGAGCCGGACGCTCCAGCATCCGAACACCGCTGAACCCACCCCGAGCGGGGGTGTATCGTCCCGGGCACACGAAGGGGCCAGTGCCGTCTCCTTTCCGATGAATTTCCTCAGAAGTTCCGCCGGAAAGATCCAGGACGGTGCCGATGCTCTCAGCCTTCGACCGCTTCTCCGCCCGCCCCCAGGCGCAGGGCATGTACGACCCCGCCCAGGAGCACGACGCCTGCGGCCTCGCCTTCGTCGCCACCCTCCGCGGTGAGCCCGGGCACGACATCGTCGAACACGCCCTGGTCGCGCTGCGCAACCTCGACCACCGCGGCGCCGTCGGCTCCGAGCCGGACTCCGGCGACGGCGCGGGCATCCTCACCCAGGTCCCGGACGCCTTCCTCCGCGACGTCGTCGGCTTCGACCTGCCGGCCAGGGGCGCCTACGCGGTCGGCACCGTCTTCCTCCCGGACGACGACACGCAGGAGGCCGAGGCCCGTCACGTTGTCGAACGGGTCGCCGAACAGGAGGGGTTGACAGTCCTCGGCTGGCGGGACGTGCCCACGGCGCCGGAGCTGATCGGCCCGACCGCCCGGTCGTGCATGCCGCGTTTGGCGCAGGTCTTCGTGGCGGCTGCCAGGCTTCCCGTGCAGGGCATCGCCCTGGACCGGCTCGCCTTCTGCGCCCGCAAGAGGCTGGAGCGCGAAGCCGGCCTCTACGTGCCCTCCCTGTCGAGCCGGACCCTCGTCTACAAGGGCATGCTGACGACCGGCCAGCTCCAACCGTTCTTCCCCGACCTCAGCGACCGTCGCTACGCGACCGAGCTTGCCGTCGTCCACTCGCGGTTCTCCACGAACACTTTCCCGTCGTGGCCGCTCGCGCACCCGTTCCGGTTCATCGCGCACAACGGGGAGATCAACACCGTCCGCGGGAACCGCAACTGGATGCGGGCGCGGGAGAGCCAGCTGCGCAGCGCCGTCCTGCCGGGCGACCTGGAGCGGCTGTTCCCCATCTGCAGCGACGGCGCGAGCGACTCCGCCTCCTTCGACGAGGTGCTGGAGCTGCTGCACCTCAGCGGCCGCTCCCTGCCGCACGCGGTCCTGATGATGATCCCGGAGGCCTGGGAGAACCACGAGGAGATGGAGCCGGCCCGCCGAGCCTTCTACGAGTTCCACTCGATGCTCATGGAGCCGTGGGACGGGCCGGCCGACCTGGTCTTCTCCGACGGCACGGTCGTGGGCGCCGTGCTGGACCGGAACGGCCTGCGGCCCGGTCGGTACTGGGTCACGGACGACGGGCTGGTCGTGCTCGCCAGCGAGGTCGGCGTACTCGACCTGGACCCGGCGACCATCGTCCGGAAGGGCAGGTTGCAGCCCGGGCGGATGCTCCTGGTCGACACCGAGCGCGGCCGGATCGTCGGCGACGCGGAGGTCAAGGCGGAGCTGGCTGCCCAGCACCCGTACGACGAGTGGCTGCACGCCGGGCTGGTGCGCCTCGCCGACCTGCCCGACCGCGAGCACATCACCCACACCCACACGTCGGTGACCAGGCGCCAGCAGACCTTCGGGTACACCGAGGAGGAGCTGCGCGTGCTGCTGGCGCCGATGGCACGCACCGGCGCGGAGCCGATCGGCTCCATGGGCACCGACACCCCGATCGCCGTCCTCTCCAGCCGGCCCCGGCTGCTGTTCGACTACTTCACCCAGCTGTTCGCCCAGGTCACCAACCCGCCGCTGGACGCCATCCGGGAAGAGCTCGTCACCTCCTTGGCGACGTCGATGGGGCCGGAACCGAACCTCCTCGAGGCCGGCCCGGCCCACTGCCGGCAGGTCGTGCTGGACTTCCCGGTGATCGACAACGACGAGCTGGCGAAGATCGTCCACATCAACGCCGACGGTGACCTGCCGGGTTTCGGCACCGTCGTGGTCCGGGGCCTGTACCCGGTCGCGGGCGGGGGAGAGGCGCTCGCCGCCAGGATCGACGAGATCTGCGCCGAAGTGTCGGCGGCCATCGAGGCGGGCGCACGCTTCGTCGTCCTGTCCGACCGTGACTCGGACGCCGGCCACGCGCCGATCCCGTCGCTGCTGCTCACCAGCGCCGTGCACCACCACCTCATCCGGCAGCGGACCCGGACCCAGGTCGGACTGGTGGTCGAGGCGGGCGATGTGCGCGAGGTGCACCACGTCGCACTGCTGATCGGCTACGGCGCCGCGGCGGTCAACCCGTACCTGGCGATGGAGTCCGTGGAGGACCAGTGCCGTCCCGGGGGGCTGCTCGAGGGCGAGGACCCCCAGCAGGCGGTGCGGCGGCTCATCAAGGCGCTCGGCAAGGGGCTGCTCAAGGTGATGAGCAAGATGGGCATCTCGACGGTTGCCTCCTACCGGGGGGCGCAGGTCTTCGAGTCCATCGGGCTCGCCCGGGACCTGGTCGACCGGTACTTCACCGGCACGACGAGCCGGCTCGGCGGTGTGGGGATCGACGTGCTCGCCGATGAGGTCGCGGCCCGGCACGAGCGGGCCTACCCCTTGTCGGTGACCAGCGCGGCGCACCGGCGGCTGGAGGTCGGTGGGGAGTACCAGTGGCGGCGCGAGGGCGAGCCCCACCTGTTCGACCCGGACACGGTGTTCCGGCTGCAGCACGCCACGAGGACCGGTCGTTACGACATCTTCCGGACGTACACCCAGCGGGTGGACGAGCAGGCTCGGCGGCTGATGACGCTGCGCGGCCTGTTCGGCTTCAGGCCGGACCGCGAGCCGGTGCCCCTGGATGAGGTGGAGCCGGTCAGCGAGATCGTCAAGCGGTTCTCCACCGGGGCGATGAGCTACGGCTCCATCTCCGCGGAGGCCCACGAGACCCTGGCGATCGCCATGAACCGCCTGGGCGCCAAGTCGAACACCGGTGAGGGCGGGGAGGACGTCGAGCGGCTGACCGACCCTGCGCGCCGGTCCGCGATCAAGCAGGTGGCGTCGGGACGCTTCGGCGTCACCAGCGCCTACCTGACGAACGCGGACGACATCCAGATCAAGATGGCCCAGGGGGCCAAGCCGGGTGAGGGCGGCCAGCTGCCCGGCCACAAGGTCTACCCGTGGATCGCCAGCACGAGGCACTCCACGCCGGGCATCGGCCTGATCTCGCCGCCGCCGCACCACGACATCTACTCGATCGAGGACCTCGCCCAGCTGATCCTGGACCTCAAGAGCGCGAATCCGGAGGCCCGGATCCACGTCAAGCTGGTCAGCGAGGTCGGTGTGGGCACCGTTGCCGCGGGTGTGTCGAAGGCGCACGCTGACGTCGTCCTCATCTCCGGTCACGACGGGGGAACCGGCGCGAGCCCGCTGACGTCCCTCAAGCACGCCGGTGCCCCTTGGGAGCTGGGCCTCGCGGAGACACAACAGACCCTGCTGCTCAACGGACTTCGCGACCGGATCGTCGTGCAGTGCGACGGGCAGCTCAAGACCGGCCGCGACGTGGTGGTGGCCGCACTGCTGGGCGCGGAGGAGTTCGGCTTCGCCACGGCGCCGCTCGTGGTCGCGGGCTGCGTGATGATGCGGGTCTGCCACCTCGACACGTGCCCGGTGGGTATCGCTACCCAGAACCCGGAGCTGCGGGCCCGCTTCACGGGCAAGCCGGAGTTCGTCGTGAACTTCTTCGAGTTCATCGCCGAAGAGGTGCGAGAGCACCTGGCGTCGTTGGGCTTCCGCAGCCTCGACGAGGCCATCGGTCACGTCGAGGTGCTCGACACCGCGGAGGCGGTCGAGCACTGGAAGGCGAGCGGTCTGGACCTGGCGCCGGTGCTGCACCTGCCGGCGTTGACGCCCGGTGCCGCCCGCCGACGGGTCACCGCCCAGGACCACGGCCTGGAGAAGTCGCTGGACCACGAGCTGATCGCGCTCAGCGGTGACGCACTGGACAGCGGTGTGCCGGTCGCCATCGCGATGCCCGTCCGCAACGTGAACCGCTCCGTCGGCACGCTGTTGGGCCACGAGGTGACGAAAGCGTACGGCGCACAAGGGTTGCCGCCGGGGACCATCGATGTCACCCTCACCGGCTCCGCCGGCCAGTCGCTGGGCGCGTTCCTGCCCAGCGGGGTCACCCTGCGGCTGTTCGGCGACGCGAACGACTACGTGGCCAAGGGACTGTCAGGCGGCCGCGTCGTCGTCCGCCCCGACCGCGCCGCGCCCTTCGTACCGGCCAAGAACGTGGTGGCCGGCAACGTCGTGGGCTACGGCGCGACGTCCGGGGAGCTGTTCATCCGGGGCCAGGTCGGTGAGCGCTTCTGCGTCCGCAACTCGGGGGCGACGGCGGTCGTGGAGGGCGTCGGCGACCACGGGTGCGAGTACATGACCGGTGGGGTCGTGCTCGTGCTCGGCCCCACCGGAAGGAACTTCGGTGCCGGCATGTCCGGTGGCGTGGCGTACGTGCTCGACTTCGACCCGGTCCGGCTGAACCCGCAGGCCAGGGCCGCCGGGGAGATCGCGCCGACGCCTCTGGGCGGAGGCGACGCGGATATCGTCCGGAACCTGCTGCAGCGGCACCTTGAGGAGACGGAGTCGAGCGTCGCCTGGCGCGTCCTGCAGGAGTTCGAGGACTGGCTGCCGCGTTTCACGAAGCTCACCCATCGCGATTACGCGCACGTCGTCGCGATCCGTTCGGCGGCGGCCGACGACGGCAAGGACCCGGACGGGGACGCCGTCTGGGCGAGCATCCTGAACGTGATGGAGGGCGCACGTGGCTGACCCGAGGGGCTTTCTCAGGAACCGTGACCGCGAGCTACCAGCGCGCCGTCCGGTCCCCGTCCGGATCATGGACTGGCGCGAGGTGTACGAACCGCACGACGAAGCGGTGCTGCGCCGGCAGGCGGGGCGCTGCATGGACTGCGGTATCCCGTTCTGCCACAACGGTTGTCCTCTGGGGAACCTGATCCCGGAGTGGAACGACCTGTCCTGGCGCGGGAGCTGGCGGGAGGCGATCGACCGCCTGCACGCGACCAACAACTTCCCTGAGGTGACGGGTCGGTTGTGCCCCGCCCCCTGTGAGAGCGCGTGCGTGCTCGGGATCAACCAACCCCCGGTCACGATCAAGCAGGTGGAGCTGTCCGTCATCGAGAAGGCGTTCGACTCGGGGTGGGTGACGCCGCAGCCGCCCGACCGCCTGACCGGTCGGACGGTCGCCGTCGTCGGCTCCGGGCCGGCCGGGCTCGCCGCCGCACAGCAGCTGACCCGGGCCGGGCACACGGTCGCCGTCTACGAGCGTGCGGACCGGATCGGCGGGCTGCTGCGGTACGGCATTCCGGAGTTCAAGATGGAGAAGTCGGTGCTCGACCGGCGGCTGCAGCAGATGGCCGAGGAGGGCACCCGCTTCCGCCCCGGTACGGAGATCGGTGCCCCGGGTCAGGTCAGCGGCCGGGAGCTGCGCGACCGGTACGACGCCGTCGTCCTGGCGGTGGGGGCGACCCGTCCGCGGGACCTGCCGGTGCCCGGGCGTGAGCTGGGCGGGGTGCTGCAGGCGATGGATTACCTGACGCCGGCGAACCGGGCGGCCTTGGGCGAGAACAGTGATGTCGAGCTCGAGCAGGTGGTCGCGACCGGCAAGGACGTCGTCATCATCGGCGGCGGCGACACCGGTGCCGACTGTCTGGGAACCGCTCTGCGTCAAGGCGCGCGCTCCGTGACACAGCTGGAGATCATGCCGCGCCCGGCGGACGAGCGGCCGGCCGACCAGCCGTGGCCCACCTACCCGATGGTCTACCGGGTGTCGAGCGCCCACGAGGAGGGCGGGGAGCGCGTGTACGCCGTCTCCACCACCGAGTTCGTGGACGACGGCACGCAGCAGGTCTGCGGGCTGCGGCTCGTGGAGGTCGAGCTCGTGAACGGCCGGTTCGAGCCGGTGCCCGGTTCGGAACGGGAGCTGCCGGCACAGCTCGTGCTGCTCGCCATGGGATTCACCGGTCCGGAACCCGGTGGGTTGCTCGAACAACTGGGGCTGGAGCTGGACGAGCGCGGCGTCGTGGGTCGCGACGAGCGGTTCATGACGAGCGAGCCAGGCGTGTTCGTCGCGGGCGACGCCGGCCGCGGTCAGTCGCTGATCGTGTGGGCGATCGCGGAGGGGCGTGCCTGTGCCGCGGCGGTGGACGAGTACCTGAAGGGCAGCACGGCGCTGCCTGCGCCGATCCGCCCGACGGACCGGCCTCTTACCGTGTGAGCACCGTCTGATCCTCTTTGCTCACCCGGCTGACGCCAAGTTGGAGGTCAATCCGTGTCCAAGGTCGCATTCCTCGTCGCCCCCGAAGGGACCGAGCAGGTCGAGCTCACCGAGCCCTGGAAGGCCGTGGGGCAGGCTGGTCACGAGCCGGTGCTGCTCTCGACGAAGTCCGGGAAGGTGCAAGCGTTCAACCACTTGGCCAAGGCCGACACGTTCGACGTGGACGTCACAGGGGACAAGGCGAACGTGGACGACTACGCCATGCTGGTGCTGCCGGGTGGGGTCGCCAACCCCGACGCGCTGCGCATGAACAACCAAGCGGTGGACTTCGTCCGGGGTTTCACCCAGTCGGGCCGTAAACCCGATGACCTCAAGGCCTTCTGCAGCAAGATCACAGCCACCCTCAAGGCCGCCTGAGCCGGGTACGCCCTAGGGTCGTCGTATGCGTCGAGCGAAGATCGTCTGCACCCTCGGCCCAGCAACATCGCACTACGACGACGTACTGGCGCTCGTCCGGGCCGGCATGGACATGGCCCGCCTCAACCTGAGCCACGGCACCTACGTGGACCACGAGGAGTCCTACTTCAACGTCAGGAAGGCGAGTGACGCAACCGGGCACGCGGTTGGCGTCCTCGCCGACCTGCAGGGCCCCAAGATCCGTCTCGGCAGGTTCGGCCAGGGGCCGGTCCTGCTCGAGAAGGGTGCCGCGTTCACCATCACCACCGAGGACGTCCTCGGTGACGGCTCGGTGGCGTCCACGACCTACAAGGGTCTGCCCGGTGACGTCCGGCCCGGTGACTCGGTGCTCGTGGACGACGGGCGTGTCAGCCTGCGGGTCACCCAGGTGGACGACGTCCGCGTGGTGACCGAGGTCGTCGTCCAGGGACGGGTCAGTGACCACAAGGGCCTCAACCTGCCCGGCGTGGCGGTCAGCGTTCCGGCGCTCAGCGACAAGGACGCCGACGACCTGCGGTGGGCGCTGCGCTGCGGGGTCGACATGATCGCGCTGTCGTTCGTGCGCAGGGCTTCCGACGTCGAGGAGGTCCGCCGGATCATGGACGAGGTCGGCCTGCGGTTGCCGGTGATCGCGAAGATCGAGAAGCCGCAGGCGGTGGAGAACCTGGCGGAGATCATCGACGCGTTCGACGGGATCATGGTCGCGCGCGGTGACCTCGGAGTCGAGCTGCCGCTGGAGCAGGTGCCGCTCGTGCAGAAGCAGGCGGTCGAGATGGCCCGCCGCAACGCCAAGCCGGTGATCGTGGCGACTCAGGTGCTCGAGTCGATGATCACCAACCCGCGGCCCACACGGGCGGAGGCCTCCGACGCCGCGAACGCCGTGCTGGACGGGGCTGACGCCCTGATGCTGTCCGGGGAGACGAGCGTCGGCCAGTATCCGGTCGAGGCGGTGCAGACGATGGCGAGGATCATCGAGAACACCGAGGACCACGGCATGGACCGGATCCCGCCTTTGGGCACTCGCCCGCACACCCACGGTGGTGCGATCACGCTCGCGGCCGCCGAGGTCGCCGAGCTGCTCGACGCGAAGTACATGGTCACCTTTACGCAGTCCGGAGATTCTGCGCGAAGGATGGCACGGCTGCGTTCGAGGATCCCGCTGCTGGCCTTCACACCGGTGCAGGCGGTCCGCTCGCAGCTCGCCCTGACGTGGGGGGTGTAGACGTTCCTCGCCCCCACCGTCAAGCACACCGACGACATGATCCGTCAGGTCGACGGACTGCTCCAAGAGGTCGGGCGCTGCCAGAAGGGCGACGAGGTCGTCATCGTCGCCGGGACGCCGCCGGGTGTGCCCGGTTCGACGAACCTGCTGCGGTTGCACCGCATGGGGAACCCGGTCGACGCAGTATGAATACCCCCGCCGACCGCTCCTGTCCGATCGGCGGGCCGCCCGGTCGCCCGGGTCAGTGGCCTTGATGACCGTATCGGTGCGGATCCTTCAGGAACGTCTGGTGGCACGCCTCACTGCAGAAGTAGAAGGTCGTACCATCGTGCTGCTCGGAGGCAACCGCGTCCTCCGGCTTGATCTGCATACCGCAAACGGGATCCGTTGCCATGTCGATCCTCCCTCTCCGGTGGTCGTTGACCACTCTATCGGTAGGCGTCCTCCGCAGAGGCTATGACGATGCGGACCTTACCGCGAGGCTGAAGTGCCGGACGCTTGCATCGATGACCTGGGGAGCCCGGCGGCGCGGCGGATGGCTGGGTCGGGTGACGGCGAGCCGCTCTTGCGTCCGTGGTCTGCTTCACGTCGGATGGTGCCCCGGGTGGGACTCGAACCCACACTAGCGACGGGTTTGAGCCGTCGTCCTCTGCCGAAAATTGGGATACCGGGGCGGGTTATGCCGCGAATGCCTTGTGGGCGGCCGCGTGTAGCTGCCTGGATAGGCTACCGGACGTGACCGACGCGCAAGCGACTCAACCCAGCCCGAGCCCGCGACGCCGCCGGGTGGTGGTGGCTGAGGACGAGGGGATCATCCGTCTTGACGTGATCGAAACGCTGCGCGAGGCAGGCTTCGACGTCGTGGGCGAGGCCGTGGACGGGGAGGCCGCCGTCCGGCTCGTCGAGGAAACCCAGCCGGACCTGATCGTCATGGACGTCAAGATGCCCGTCCTCGACGGGATCTCCGCGGCAGAGCGCATCGGCAAGCTGGGGCGCACCGCCGTCGTCCTGCTCACCGCCTTCTCCCAGCGGGAGCTGGTGGAGCGGGCCCGCGACGCCGGCGCGATGGCGTACGTCGTCAAACCCTTCACTGCGGCGGACCTGCTGCCTGCCGTGGAGATCGCCCTCTCGCGGCACGCGGAGCTGCAGGCGCTCTCCAGCGAGATCTCCGACCTGGAGGAGCGGTTCGAGACCCGCAAGCGGGTCGAGCGTGCCAAGGGGCGCCTCATGACGTCGATGGGCCTCTCGGAGCCTGAGGCGTTCCGGTGGATCCAGAAGACCTCCATGGACCGTCGCCTCTCCATGCGAGAGGTCGCCGACGCCGTGCTCACCCAGGTGGGCGCGGACGGGGACGACCACTGATCTGGACGCCGACACGCGGCCAGCGCAGTCGCGTCACCGCCGGTCCGTTGTCCCGCTTGCCGTCCGGTTGAGCCGTTCGTGATACGTCAAGGTTACGACTCGGCAACGACCCGGGACGTGACTTCGCCGACACCTGTTCGCACGCCTCGATCTGGGTTAGGTTCCGCGTGACCGCAGAGTGGACCCACCCCAGTTGGTCCACGGAAACACGAAGGAGATCCTTCATGACCCGACCCTCGCGCGCGTGGCGCTCGGTGGCCGTGCTTGGTGTCGCAGGTGTGCTGCTCGCCGCATGTGGCGGTGGTGGCGGCAACACCGCCGGTGGCGACTCCGCTAGCACCACCAGCACCGGCACCGCGGCGAAGAAGGGTGACGGCGAGCTCGTCATCGGCACCCTGCTACCGCAGACCGGCAACCTCGCCTTCCTGGGCCCGCCGGAGTTCGCCGGCGTCCAGCTGGCGATCAATGACATCAACGCGGCCGGCGGCTACAACGGCAAGGACGTCCGGAAGGTCGACTCCGACTCCGGCGACGCCTCCACCGACATCGCATCTCAGTCAGTTGACCGGCTCATGAGCGAGAAGGTCGACGCCATCGTCGGCGCCGCGTCCTCGGGTGTGTCGTTCACCGTCATCGACAAGATCACCGGCAACGGGATCCTGCAGATCTCGCCCGCCAACACGTCCCCGGACTTCACGGACTACAAGGACAAGGGCCTGTACTTCCGTACTGCTCCCTCCGACGTCCTTCAGGGCCGCGTCAACGGTGACCTCGTGATCTCCGACGGTTACCTCAACGTCGGCATCCTGGCGCTGGACGACCCGTACGGCACCGGGCTGGCCGACAACGTCGAGAAGGCCGTGACCGACGGTGGCGGCACCGTTGTGGAGAAGTCCATCTACGACCCGAAGGCGGCGAACTTCTCCGCCGAGGTCACGAAGATGAAGGCGGCTAACCCCGAGGCCATCGTCCTCATCGGTTTCGACGAGACGAAGAAGATCATCCCGGAGCTGATCGCTCAGGGCATCGGGCCGGACAAGGTGCCGCTGTACCTGGTGGACGGCAACCTCGCGGACTACAGCAAGGACTTCAAGCCCGGCACCATGAAGGGCGCCAAGGGCACCCTGCCCGGCGCGCAGGCCGACCAGACGTTCCGCAAGCGACTGCTCGAGGTCGACCCGAAGCTGACCGACTTCAGCTACGCGCCGGAGTCCTACGACGCCACCATCCTGGTCGCTCTCGCTGCGACGGCAGCCGGCGACGACAGCGGGGAGTCCATCGCCTCCAAGATGGTGGACGTCAGCAAGGGCGGCGAGAAGTGCACCGAGTACGCGGACTGCCTGAAGCTGCTGCAGGACGGTACGGACATCGACTACGACGGCAAGTCCGGCCCGATCGAGTTCAGCGACAAGGGTGACCCGACCGAGGCGACGATCGGTATCTACCAGTACGGTGAGGACAACAAGTACACGAACGTGGACTTCAAGTCCGGCAAGATCTGATCACCGTCTGAACAGCGCAACGAAGGGGCCCGGCCGTAAGGCCGGGCCCCTTCGTCGTGCCTTGCGGCCTTCGTCGTGCCTTGGCCCCTTCGTGGTGTCTTGCACGGGCCCCTTCGTGGTGTCTTGCAAGACAACGCTTCAGGCGCGAGCGAGCGTCCCCAGGTACAGCTCGATCACCTTCGGGTCGTTCGCGAGCTGCTGGCCGGTCCCCGAGTAGGCGTTGCGGCCCTGGTCGAGCACGTAGGCACGGTCACAGATCTGCAGGCAGCGACGCGCGTTCTGCTCAACCATGATCACCGAGACGCCCGCACGGTTGATCTGCCGGGTCCGGATGAACACCTCGTCCTGCAGAGCAGGTGACAGGCCGGCCGACGGCTCGTCGAGCAGGAGCACCGACGGGTCCATCATCAGTGCCCGGCCCATGGCGACCATCTGGCGTTCACCGCCGGACAAAGAGCCGGCTCGCTGTGCCCGCCGGTCGCCGAGCGTCGGGAACAGACCCGTGACGAACTCGAACCGTTCCTTGAACCGCTTCTGGTCCTGGTAGCACCCCATCTCGAGGTTCTCCTGGATCGTCAGCGACGGGAACACGTTGTTCGTCTGCGGTACGAAGCCGACTCCCTTGGCCACGAGCTGGTTGGCTCGCAGACCGGTGATGTCCTCTCCGCGGAGCCTCACTGTGCCGCTGCGAACCTTCACGAGGCCGAACAGCGCCTTGAGCAGTGTGGACTTCCCGGCGCCGTTGGGGCCGATGATCCCCACCAGCTCGCCCTCCGTGCAGTAGAGGTCGCAGCCGTTCAGGATGTTCACGCCGGGGACGTAGCCGGCCACCAGCTCGTCTGCCCGCAGCAGAGCGTTCTCCGCACCGGCGAGATGATCCTTGCGGTCCAACGTCGTCGTCGAAGTCGTGCTCATCGGGCCCCATCTCCCTCTGCCGCAGCGTGTTCGGCCTCGAGTTCCGCTTCGGCGGCGGCGAGTTGCCGCTGCTCCTCCGCCTCCGTGAGCGGCGCGTCGTGGTGCCCACCCAGATAGGCGTCGATCACCGCGGGGTTGGCCATCACGTCGTCCGGCGGACCTTCGGCCACGATCTTCCCCTGCGCCATGACGATGACCCAGTCGGAGATGTCACGGACCATGTCCATGTCGTGCTCGACGAACAGCACGGTCATGCCCTGCTCCCGCAGGTCCTTCACGTGACCGAGCAGCGACTGGGTCAGTGCCGGGTTCACACCGGCCATCGGCTCGTCGAGCATCACCATCTCGGGCTCGCTCATCAGCGCTCGCGCCATCTCCAGGAGCTTGCGCTGACCACCCGACAGCGACCCGGCGAAGTCGTCCCGCTTGGTGTCCAGCTTGAACCTCGCGAGCAGCTCTTCGGCACGCGCGGTGTTGTCGCGCTCCTGCTGTGCCCAGGCCGGGCGGAACAGGGCGTTCATCAGCCGTTCACCCCGCTGGCCGCCCGCGCCGAGCCGCATGTTCTCGATGACGGTCAGGCGCGACAAGGCTTTCGTCAGCTGGAACGTCCGGACCATGCCATACCGGGCGACCTTGTGTGCCGGCACGCGCGCGAGCGAACGGTCGTTGAACCGCCACTCGCCGGTATCCGGGCGGTCGAACCCGGTGAGCAGGTTGAAGAAGGTGGTCTTGCCGGCACCGTTAGGCCCGATCAGCGCGGTGATCGCGCCGCGCTGGATCTCGACGTGCTTCACGTCGACAGCGGTGAGACCACCGAACCGGCGGGTCACATCGTCGGCGACCAGGATGGGGTCCGGCTTGGGGGCACCGGGCTCCCTGGGGACGTCGGCGAGCGCGGCTACCGCGACCGCCTTCCGGCTGCCGTTCTGCACGGTCGCGCCAGGGACGCCGGTGTGGAAGGAGGAGTCAGCGGGCATTGAGAGCAATCTCCCTCTTGTCGCCGAAGATGCCTTGTGGTCGATAGATCATCAGCAACATCAGCAGCACTCCCACCAGCATGAACCGAACCTGGCCCACCTGGTTGGGATTCATGATGCTGCTTGAGACATACCCGGCGTTGATGGCCTGCGCGAGCACGTTGTCGGTGAGCGACAGCACCAACCAGAAGATCGCTGCACCGACCACAGGGCCGAAGACGCGCGCCGCGCCCCCTACCAGCAGGACGGTGTAGGCGAAGAAGGTCAACTCCGTGCCGTAGAGGTCCGGCTGCACCGCTGCGCGGCCGAGGGCGTAGATGAACCCGGCAAAGGCGCCGATGACGCCACCGATGATGAGCGCCTGCATCTTGTAGGCGTAGACGTTCTTACCCAGCGAGCGGACGGCGTCCTCGTCCTCCCGGATGCCCTTGAGCACCCGTCCCCAGGGGCTCCGCATCAGGAGCCACACGAGGACGCAGAAGAGGATGAGCAGCACCCAGCCGACCAGAAGAACCCAGGTCAACCGCTCACTGAACCTCCACGGTCCGAAGCCGTACGTGCCGTTGGACAGCGGGTTCAGGGCGTAGAACTGGCCGTCGAAGCCGGTGATGCCGTTGCTGCCACCGGTCCACTCGCGCAACGTCGAGGACCGGAAGGCGATTCGTACGATCTCGGCGGCAGCAATGGTCGCGATGGCGAGGTAGTCCGCTCGCAGCCGGAGGGTCGGGACACCCAGCAGGAGCGCGAGGACGACCGCCCCGCCGATTCCGACGGCAAGCCCGACCCAGAGCGACAGGCCGGCGAAGAACACCATGATCGCCAGGCCGTAGGCGCCGATGGCGACGAACGCGGCCTGTCCGAAGTTGAGCAGCCCGGCGTAGCCGAACTGCACGTTGAGCCCCACGGCAGCCATCGCGAAGATGACCGTCTCCAGCCCGACGACCGAGCGGAGGGCGTTGCTGATGATCGATCCCCAGTCCACGATTTCTCCCTCAGCCGATCCGCTCGCGGCGACCGAGGAGACCTTGGGGTCGCACCAGCAGGATGATGATCAGAACGGCGAGCGCGCCGACGTTCTTCAGCTCGGTCGGCACCCATAGCGTGCTGACCTCGATGAAGAGCCCGACGACGATGCCACCGGCGAGGGCGCCGAAGGCAGTGCCAAGGCCTCCCAGGATGACGGCGGCGAAGACAAGCAGCAGGATCTGCAGGCCCATCTGGTAGTTGATGCCCTGGACCAGCCCGAGCAGCACACCGGCAAGGGCAGCGAGAGCGGCGCCGCTGATCCAGACGGACCGGATCACCCGGTCCACGTCGATGCCCGTCGAGGCAGCGAGGGCGGGGTTGTCCGCGACCGCCCGGGTTGCCTTGCCGAGCTTCGTCTTCAGCAACGCGACGCTGACCAGGAGGAGCATGATGATCGCAACCCCCATGCTGATCATGTCGATCGGCCGCAGCAGCACCGGACCGATCGCCTTGCCTGCCTGGCCCTGGTAGTCGGAGAACGACTTCGTCGTCCCTCCGAACTGGAAGAGGATGAGGTAGCGAAGGAGCAGCGCCAGACCGATCGAGACGATCATCATGGCGATCAGGCCGGTGCTCCGGTTGCGCAGCGGACCCCACAGGCCGCGGTCCTGGGCCCAGCCGAAGAGCCCGCCGACGATCACCGCCAGCGGCGCGGCGACCAGCAGGGGTAGGCCGATTGTGACGTTGAAGAGGTAGGCGACGACGGCCCCGAAGGTGACCAGCTCACCGTGGGCGAAGTTGGTGAGCCCGGTGGTGCCGAAGATGAGCGACAGCCCGATCGCGGCCAGCGCGATGATGAGCCCGAACCGCAGGCCCTGGGCGACCAGCTGGCTGACGAGGGACAGCTCGATGCCGCCGGAGGCCGCACCCTCGCCGGGGGCCGCAGGCTGCCCGACCCGGAAGGCGACGGGGGCGATCTCGTCCGGCCTGACCTCCCGCGTGATCGTGTCGCTCTCGAGCTCCTTGCCGCCCAAGGAGCCGGTGTCCACGGTCACGGTGTACTCACCGGCAGCCGGCACCCCGATCACGACGGCGCCCCGTTCGTCCGTCTCGCCGGTCGCGACCTCCTTGTCGCCTTGGCTGACTGTCACTTTGGCGCCAGCGATTCCCTGGCGCCCTTCCCGGATGAACACCCGAACTCCCTGGGCCGGCTGCTCGGACGCGCCTGGTGAGGTGCCTCCCGCTGTTGGCGAGCCGGCAGGGGTCGACGCGACGCCGGTCGGGCTTGGGCTGGCCGTGCTCGCGCTCGCCATGGTTCCGGTGAGGAACGTGGCGAGGATGGCGAGGACAAGGCCGACCCAGACTGCGGCAATCTTCCGCACTCCACTACCTCCGGTCGGATGGGACAACGGGCCACCGTTGCTCTCGCAACGCGGCCGGGGTTGTGCTGGCGGGGAAGCATAAACCGTCGGTGTTGCAGATCACAGCGCCTGGGGTTGTGGTGTCAGATTCGTGACCTGTCTAGCACCTGTTGCGGGGACGGCTAGCGGAAAAGCGTGACGATCTGGACTAGCACAGGTGCCACGATCAGGGCGGGCAGCAGATCGCCGACGGGCACCTGGCGGATCTGCAGCAGCCGGAACGAGACGCCGACCAGGAGCAGACCGCCGGTCGCGGTCAGGGCCGCGATGTGCGCGTCGGGCAGGACGTCGCCGAGCAGAACCCCGACCAGCGTCAGCGACCCCTGGACGACGGCCACCGTCGCTGCGGACAGCATCACGCCGACCCCGAGGGAGGCGGCGAACGCGACGGAGGCGAAACCGTCCAGCACCGACTTCAGCGACAGCATGTCGATGCCGCGGCCGAGGCCGTCCGAGAGCGATCCCAGGATGGTGAGCGGTCCTACGCAGAACACCAGGGACGCGGTGAGGAAGCCCTGGACGAAGCGGTGGTCCCCTCCCTCGGCGGCCACCGGCGGCCCCGCAGCGTCTGAGCGCGACCTGCGTGTCGTCGTCCAGCGGTGGATGTACCGGCCGAGGGACTCGAGGCGGTACTCCAGGCGCAGAAGCGAGCCGATGATCCCGCCGACCAGCAGCGAGCCGAGCACGATCAGGACCGGAGCGGAGTCGCCAACCGCCGCCGACAGCTTGTCGTCGAGCACGGACGCCGCCGACAGCGCGGCGACCAGGAGGGTGACGAGGCCGAGCCCGTCGGTCACCACGTCGCGGGTCCGGACCGGGAAGCGCTGCCGCAGCAGAAGGCCGATCGAGGAGCCGATCAGGACGGTGACGACGTTCAGTACGGTGCCGGCGCCTGTGAACACGGGTTAGGTCCTTCCCGCCCACTTGTCAAGAACTTCACCCGATCTACCGGTTCGCCGATGAGGTCTCTAGGCTCCTGCCGGGTCGGGGGAGATTCTGCACGACTGAGTGATCGCTGAGTGGTGGAGGTGTCTCGTGCCGCGGGTGACGGTGGAGGTGCGGAGCGCCGACGTGGTGGACGTCGAGCTGCTGCTGACGCTGGCTGCTGCAGCCAGACAGGAGGCGGGCCACGAACCCCGCGCGGACCAAAGCCCGGCACACCCCCGAGTGGTGGCGGCCCTGGAACGGCCGGACGTCGACGTGCTGATCGCGGAGGTGGGTCAGGAGCCCGTCGGGGTGCTGGTGCTGCGGCGAGGTGAGCTCCTGCCGCTCAGCGGAACCGATGCCGTCCACGTCGAGCAGCTCTACGTGCATCCCGACTGGAGGGGGCGCGGTGCCGCCCGGGCGCTGCTGCTCAGCGCGGCATCGCTCGGTGAGCGCGCAGGGGTGGAGAAGCTGGCATGCTCCGCCCCGTCCACGGACCGGGAGGCCGCCCGATTCCTGACCCGGCTCGGGTTCGCGCCACTCGTCAGCCAGCGCGTCGTACCGATCGCCGGGCTGGTGCGCCGCCTCACCGGGGAGAGTCCCAGCCTGCGCCGGCGCTCGGCGATCGACCAGCTGCTGGCCCGGCGGCGGCGCGAGCAGGGGCGGTCCGTCCGGCCCGGCAAGGCGGGGTCGATGGCGCGCGTGGCGCCGCGTGCTGTGGCGCCGCGTGCGGTCGCGCCGCGGGTTCCCTGATCGGGTAGCGACTGACAGCCCGCCCCGGCGGCAGCGGCGGGCTCGAGCGCGGTGTGGGCCTGTCGTAGCTGCCCCCTAGTCTGGCGGTCGTGAGCTCGACGACTGCCTCAGCAAGGAAGACCGTGACCCCGACCGCCCCGGGCACGGGGTCGTCCTCGCGGCCACGGCTGCTGCTGGTCGACGGGCACTCTTTGGCCTACCGGGCGTTCTTCGCGCTGCCGGTGGAGAACTTCTCCACGACCACCGGTCAGGTCACGAACGCCGTCTACGGGTTCACGTCGATGCTCATCAACGTTCTCCGCGACGAGCAGCCGACGCATGTGGCCGTGGCGTTCGACGTGTCGCGCCAGACGTTCCGGAGCGAGGAGTACGCCGAGTACAAGGCGAACCGGTCGAAGTCGCCCGAGGAGTTCTCCGGGCAGATCGCCTTGGTTAAGGAGGTGCTGGACGCGCTGCGGATCCGGACCGTCGAGAAGGACGGTTACGAGGCCGACGACGTCATCGCCACCCTCAGCACGCAGGCAGCCGCCGCCGGGATGGAGGTGCTCATCTGCACCGGCGACCGCGACACCTTCCAGCTGGTGGACGAGCACACGACGGTGCTCTACCCGCGGCGGGGTGTCTCCGACCTGTCCCGGATGACGCCTGAGGCGGTGCAGGAGAAGTACGGCGTGCCGCCAGGCCGGTACCCGGACATCGCCGCCATGGTGGGCGAGTCCAGCGACAACCTGCCGGGGGTCCCCGGTGTCGGGCCGAAGACCGCGGCCAAGTGGCTGAACGAGTACGACGGGCTCGAGGGCATCGTCGCGAACGT
This sequence comes from Actinomycetales bacterium, assembly GCA_030149025.1. GTDB lineage: Bacteria > Actinomycetota > Actinomycetes > Actinomycetales > BWSM-131 > BWSM-131. Next base: position 21,579 of record JASBSH010000130.1, read on the forward strand.
CGACCAGATCAAGGGCAAGGCCGGGCAGAGCCTGCGTGACAACCTGGACCAGGTGCTGCGCAACCGGCGCCTGAACGCCTTGGTGTGCGACCTGGACCTGCCCGTCACCGTCGACGACCTGGCGGCGATGCCGTGGGACCGATAAGCGGTCCACACGCTGTTCGACTCCCTCGAGTTCCGGGTCCTGCGCGACCGGCTGTTCTCCACCCTGTCGACGCCGGAGCCGGAGGCCGACGGCGGCTTCGAGGTCGACGTCGTGCGGGCAGGCGGGGCCGACCTGGCACAGTGGCTGGCCGAGCACGCGACGCAGCGGGCCGGCGTCCACGTCCTCGGTTCGTGGGCCGCTGGGACGGGAGACGCACACGGGCTGGCGGTGGCGGCGTCCGACGGTCGCGCCGTGTACGTGGACCTCGTGGACCTGGACGACGAGGGGCAGGCCGCGCTGTCGTCCTGGCTTTCCGATGGGGCGAGAGAGAAGGTCCTGCACGACGCGAAGGGTCCGCTGCACGCGCTCGCAAGCCGGGGTTTCGAGGTGCGCGGGCTGGCGGGGGACACGGCTCTCGCCGCGTACCTGTCGCGCCCCGATCAGCGCTCCTACGACCTGGCGGACCTCGCGGTCAGGCACCTGCACCGGGAGCTGAAGGTCGACGAGGGGCTGAGCGACGGGCAGCTGTCGCTGGACACCGGTGAGGGGGACGGCGAGGCAGAGGCGGCTGCGGTGCGCGCGGCTGCCGTGCTGGAGCTTGACGGTGTCCTGTCCACGGAGCTGGAGCAGTGGGGCGGTGGGCGGTTGCTCAACGCGCTCGAGCTGCCGCTGGTCGACGTCCTCTTCGTCATGGAGCGCACCGGGATCGCAGCAGACGCCGGCCGCCTGCAGATGCTGGAGAAGCAGTTCGCCGACGCGGTCGAGCGGGCGGCGGACGACGCGTACGCGGTGATCGGCCGGACGGTGAACCTCGGGTCACCGAAGCAGCTGCAGGAGGTGTTGTTCGACCAGCTGGGCATGCCGAAGACGAAGAAGATCAAGACCGGGTACACCACGGACGCCGAGGCGCTGGCCGATCTCTTCGTGAAGACCGAGCATCCGTTCCTGCAGCACCTGCTGGCGCACCGGGACGCCAGCCGGTTGCGGCAGACGGTCGAGGCGCTGCTGCGTTCGGTCGCGCCGGACGGGCGCATCCACACCACCTACCAGCAGACGATCGCGGCGACGGGGCGGCTCAGCTCGACGGACCCGAACCTGCAGAACATCCCGATCCGGACCGAGGAGGGGCGGCGGATCCGAGAGGCGTTCGTCGTCGGCTCCGGGTACGAGTGCCTGCTGACGGCCGACTACAGCCAGATCGAGATGCGCATCATGGCGGACCTCTCGCAGGACGAGGGGCTGATCGAGGCGTTCAGGTCGGGGGAGGACCTGCACTCCTTCGTCGGCTCACGGGTCTTAGGCGTGCCACCGGCGGACGTGACGCCGGCGATGCGGTCGAAGATCAAGGCGATGTCGTACGGACTTGCCTACGGGCTGAGCGCGTTCGGCCTGTCCCGCCAGCTGCGGATCGAGGTCGAAGAGGCACGCGGGCTGATGTCGGAGTACTTCGAGCGGTTCGGCGGGGTGCGTGACTACCTGCGCGGTGTCGTCGACGAGGCGCGGCGTACCGGGTACACCGAGACGATTCTGGGGCGTCGTCGGTACCTGCCGGACCTGACGAGCGACAACCGGCAGCGACGGGAGATGGCCGAGCGGATGGCGCTGAACGCGCCGATCCAGGGATCGGCGGCCGACGTGATCAAGCTGGCGATGCTCGGCGTGGACCGGGAGCTGCGGAAGCAGGGGTTGACCTCGCGCCTGTTGCTCCAGGTCCACGACGAGCTCGTCCTGGAGGTCGCGCCTGGGGAGCGGGAGCAAGTGGAGCAACTCGTCCGCGACCAGATGGGATCTGCGGTGGAGCTGGCGGTACCGCTCGACGTGTCCGTGGGGATCGGCACGTCGTGGCACGAGGCCGGTCACTGACAGCGCCCTGAGACGGGAGTCCGGCAGCGCTCTTTACGCCGGGTGGTCATATTTCGGCTGAAACCCTGGCCTAAACAAGTTACTCACTGGTACAACAACCCTCGGACGATCTTCGTCGTCCTGTTGTGCCGGGCCGGTAGCCGCCGGAGCCGGTCGTCTCGGACCGTGGGGTGGACATGCGGCGACACGTCGCGCCGGGGATCGCACTGGCGATCGCCGGGGGTTTGCTGGTGCTTCTCGGGGGTTGGCTGGGGCTGGATCTGGACTCGGTAGCGCTGCTGGGAGCGGCGCTGGGTGGGGCGCTCGCCCTGGTCCCGGATCGAGGGCCTCTGGCGAAGCTCTCCGGGTTCGTCGTCGGTTTCGCGCTGGCGTGGGTGGGCTACGGCGTTAGGGCAGCGAGCCTGCCGGACACGGATGCCGGTCGAGCCGTGGCGGTCGTGCTGGTGCTCATCGCCTGCATGGTGGTGGCGGCCGTGGCGCAGGGTCGGCTGCCGCTGTGGAGCCTGCTCGTCGGCGTGGCGGCGATGGTCGGCTCGTACGAGGAGGCATACGCGGCGTCGCCGTCGCAGTTCCTGGACACCTCGCCCACTGCCGCGACGACGGTGCTGCTCGCCGCCGCGTTCGGCTACGTCGCAGCAGCCCTTCTGGGAGAAGCGATCCGGGAGGACCGGCGTCGGGAGGTCGTTGAGGAGCGTGGTCCCGGGGACGACCTGGACCGCCGTGACGAGAGCGTGGTGGCGTGACCGTGAGCAAGAAGTCCAAGAGCACACTCGCGGTCGGGCTCATTGCCGGGCCGCTCGCGTTGATGGTGGCCGGTGTCCCGGCCGCGATGGCGGCCAGCGACGGAACCATCACCGAACTGACGAACACGGAGACCATCCAGGCTCGGATGGACGCCTCCGGCAAGGTGACCGAGGCGCGCGTGTACGAGCAGATCGCGGTCACCGGTGACGGTCGGGTCGAGATCGTGAACCCCGTGTCCACCAAGGGGCTTCGCAACCTCGACGGGTTCTCGGGCTTCAAGGTCGAGGGCGACCGGATGGTCGCGACGGTGGACGTGAAGGGGCGCCAGCGCCTTCGTACCGTCAGCGACTACACCAAGGATCTGCCGCTCAACGTCGAGGTGACGTACGAGCTGAACGGCAAGCAGGTCGACCCGAAGAAGGTCGTCGGCGCGAGCGGTGACCTGAGGGTCACCTACCGCGTGACGAACATGACCGCGGAGAAGCGTTCGGTGGCCTTCGACGACGGCACCGGCAAGCAGATCACCGAGGACGTCGACGTCGTCATCCCGATGGTCGGGTCGCTGACGACGACCGTGCCCGCGAACTTCACCGACGTGCGGTCCGAGCAGGCGAACATCGCCGGTGACGGACGCGGCGGCACGAAGCTGTCGTTCACGATGACGCTTTTCCCGCCCATTGGCAGTGAGACAGTGGAGTTCGGGTACACCGCGCGCATCCGTGACGGGGTGGTCCCACCGGCTTCGATCTCTGCGTTGCCGGTGAAGCCGCTGCAGTCGCCGTCGTTCAAGGCCGGTGCCGAGAGCTACGCGGGCGGTGCCGACACCGGTGCACAGCTGACTGCTGGCGCGGTCGAGATCGACACCAACCTGCTGAAGCTGCGCGATGGCGCGTCGGAGCTGCTCGCTGGTCTGGTCCAGCTGCGTGACGGTGCCGAGCAGCTGCGTGACGGGTTGCAGGGTGAGGCCGCGCCTGGCGCGCGCCAGCTCGCTTCTGGGGCTGGGAAGTTGGACAAGGGCGCGAACGACCTGGCCTCCGGCTCGAAGCAGCTGGACACTGGCGCCAAGAAGCTGGCGACTGGATCGGGTGACGCCAAGGCTGGAGCCGACAAGCTTGCCGCCGGCGCCGGCCAGCTGAACGCGGGCCTGTCTGAGGCAGGGGCCAAGGCTCCGGCGCTGTTGGACGGCCTGAAGCAGGTCGACGGCGGACTTGCTCAGGTGGACGCAGGGCTGGAGCAGCTCTACGGCGGTATCGGGCAATTGCCGGAGAAGGCCAAGCCCTTGCACCAGGGCATCGCCCTGTTGCGCAGTGGAATCGGCGACAAGGACACCGATAAGACCCTGGTCTACGGCGTTGATCAGTTGCGTCAACAATTGGGCACTGCCGCCGCTGGTCTTCAACTCATGGCTGATGGCGCCTATAAGGAGAGCGCCGACGATCCCGGTTCTTACCAACGCCTTGGATGTGCAGTCCAACTGCTGGACGACACGTTAACCGGCACGCTCGCCAACGGAAGGGCCGGGAAGCAAGACCCCTGCTACGCCGACACCCCGACAAACGGGGTTGTGCCACCCATGGATGGAATCTCGGCGGCCGAACTACCCGAGCGCCTATTCGTGGCAGGCGTTCGCGACAAGCTCTCGGAGAGTCGCAAGGACATCTTTGACTCGAGCAATCCCGCCAGCACTGACACGCTCTACGGGGGATTGAAGACGCTGCAAACCAGACTCGAGCAGGGTGCAGTTCCCGCCTTGACGCAGATTGAGTGCGGGTTGGACAACACCACCCTGGACGCATGCACGAAGATCAAGGACGACAAGGGGAATGTGAAACTCGGTCTTCTGCAGGGCATCGATGCCGTGGACGACGGCGTGACGGCACTCGTTTCCGGAGTCGTCGGGCAGGTCCAGGGGGCGGTTGGCCTCGAACGTGATGTGGCGAAAGACAAGACTCTCCGAGGCGGGGTGCACTCGCTCCAAAGCGGCGTCGATCAGATCAATGCCGGTGGGCAGACGCTGCTTTCAGGACTGGGGCGGCTCGGTGCAGGGTCCGGCCAGCTCAGCTCCGGGGCATCCGACCTGGCCGCCGGCCTCGGTCAGATCTCCGGTGGGGCGAGGCAGTTGTCGGACGGCACCGGGAAGCTGAAGACCGGTGCGGGCCAACTTGCGGGCGGCACAGGTCAGCTGAAGGACGGCGCAGGCAAGCTGGCCAACGGTCTTGGCGACGCAGCGGACGGCTCGGGCCAGCTCGCTGACGGGCTTGTCCAGGCCGCCGACGGTGCACCGCAGATCGTCGACGGCGCCCAACGGCTCTCTACCGAGGGCATGGGTGCGCTGACAGAAGCAGGCAAGAGCACCGCTCAGGAGTTCGGCTCCAAGTACGCCCTCATCGAGGCCGTCAACGAGCGGGCCGCGAGCGAGGGCATGGCCTACGGCGCCCCCGAAGGCGCCAACGGCCTGACCGCCTACAGCCTCGAGCTGGCCGGGGAGAGCGGCGAGGGTGGGCGGAACATGGCCCGCGGTCTCGGCGCCCTCGCGGTGTTCGGGCTCGGTGCGGGACTCGTGGCAGGAGTGCGTAACCGGTTCTTCTGACCCGGCAGCCGAAGGGCCCGTCGGTACTCACGAGAAGGTGGGTGCCGGCGGGCCTTTTCGTTGTGCGGAACTGCATGATCACGCGGGGTGGGTGGCGGGATTGCATGATCACGAATGGGGTAGGCGCGGTTCCAAGATCACGACGGGGGTCTGCGGAAGTGCAAGATCACGAACGAACTGGGGCGGTTGTGCGGAAGGGGGCGGTCTCCGGCATGCGCAGCGTCATCGCGGTCCCGAGCAGGAGGATCGCGGCCGTCGTCCAGAAGGCCGCGCCGAACGAGAACCCGTCGATGAGCCACCCGGCAACCAGCGGGCCGGTCACTGCGCCGAGGTCCGAGGCCATCTGGAAGACCGCGACCACGGTGCCGCCGCGCCCGTGGACGACGTCGCCGACCGTCGCCGCGGGCGCCGAGCCGAGGAACGCTGCAGCAGCCCCGTAGACCGCCATGGCGAGCAGGAAGACCGGCAGCGACTCCCATACCGCCAGCACCACGACAGCCGCGGCGGCCACCAGCGAACCGGTCAGCATCGCGGGCTTGCGGCCAATGCGGTCCACCGTCCGAGCGGCCGGCCACAGCGCGGCCGCCTGCGCCGCGGAGCCCACGAAGAAGCCCATGCCCACCCAGAACGGCGACTTGCCCAACGCGTCAGCGACGAACAGCGGGATCACCGCCGACCTCACCCCGAAGATCGCCCAACCGGTGCCGAGGTTCACCGCGAGAGCGGCACGGTAGGCGGGCAGCCGCAGGGCCGTCCTGAGCTGCATCCGGACCGTCTCGCCCTGCTCCACCCGATCCCGGAGCTTCGTCCCGCTCAGCGCCATGACCGTCACGACCGTGGCCGCCCCCAGAGTGCCGGCGTACACGAAGAACGGCGCACGCAGCGAGATGCCGGCCAGCACACCACCGATGGCGGGACCGGACAGACCGCCGATCAGAAAACCCCCCTGCCACATGCTCGTCGCCCTACCGCGCTGGTCCGGTCGCACGACCCGCAGCAGCAGGCTCACCGCTGAGACGGTGAACATGGCCGAGCCCACGCCCCCCACCCCGCGCAGGACGAGCAGCTGCATGTAGGTCTGCGCGAAACCGGCGAGGAGGCTGGAAACCGCCACCACGACGAGGCCGACGGCGAGGACCGAGCGTTCCCCGAACCGGTCGACCAGGCGGCCCCCGGCTGGAGCGGACAGCAAGCGCATGAACGCGAAGGCCGAGATCACCGCCCCCGCCGCCGTCGCGCCCACCCCGAAGTGCTGCGCGAACAACGGGATGACGGGGGAGACGATCCCGAAGCCGACAGCGACAGCGAACGCCACCATCGAGAGAGCGCCGACCTCACCGGGGAGGTCTCCCAGAATGCGCTTCACGCGAGCCGCTGCGGGTACGGCGTCTTGCCCCGGGCGAGGTCGGCGACGAACTGCTCGATCCGCCGCTGCCGGGTCTCCGGGCGCTTCGCCGTCGTTACCCGATAGAGCACGGCGTACCGGTTCGTCGAGTTCAGCTTCTCGAACACCGCCTGCGCCTCCGGCTCGGCCGCGAGCGCGGCCGCCAGGTCCTCGGGCACCTGGATGGACGCCGGCCCGTCGTACGCCGTTTCCCAACGCCCGTCGGCCTTGGCGCGCTCAACCTCGGCGAGCCCGGCGATATGCATCCGTCCCTCGGCGACCAGCCGCTCGACTCGCTCCACGTTCCTCCTGGACCAGATGCTGCGCGGGCGACGGCGAGTGAACCGCACGAGCCGCGTGACGCCGTCCCCACCCCGCGCCTGACCGTCGATCCAACCGAAGCAGAGCGCCTCCTCGACGGCCTGTTCGTACGTCAGTGTCGTGGGACCGGACTTGCCCTTGCGCGCCAGAGCCAGCCACACGCCGTCCGGGTTCTCGTGGTGCTCCACAAGCCAGGCGCGCCAGGCGGCCGCGTCGGGCACGCACAGCTCAGGGTCGTCCATGGGCATGCGCTCACCTTGCCACTCGGGGACGACAGGCACCGAGGACAGGACCTCACGCCAACCGGCAGACGAAGATCACCGTCCCGGGGATCAGCCGACCGCGCAAGGGGCTCCAGCCGCCCCAGGTCGAGTCGTTGCCCTCCTGCCATTCGGGTTCCACCAGCCGCTCGAGGACGAAGCCCGCCGCCACCAGCTCCGCGACTCGGTCACCCAGGGTGCGGTGGTGCTCGACGTAGCTCACCTCACCGCAGGAGTCCGTCTCCACGTAGGGCGTGCGGTCGAAGTACGAGTAGCGCACCGTCAGACCACCTTCGCCGGGGTCGTCGGGGAACGCCCAGCGGATCGGGTGCGTCAGCGAGAACACCCAGCGACCACCTGGCCGCAGCACCCGGGCCACCTCGGACATGAGGCGGCCGCCGTCCGCGACGAACGGCACGGCGCCGTAGGACGAGCACGTGAGGTCGAACGACGCGTTGCTCAGCGGCAGCCGGGTCGCATCGGCCTGCACCAGGGACGTCGACGCGCCCAGCGCGTCGTCCAGGTCCCTGGCCCGCCGCAGCATGCCAGCGGACAGATCGAGACCCACGACGCGCGCGCCCTGCTTGGCAAGCCAGCGGGAGCACTGCGCGGCACCGCACCCGATCTCCAGGATGTCGAGACCACGCAAGCCGGACGCCGGACCGAGCAGGCCGGCGTCCTCCTCCCGGAGGCCTTCGGGTCCCCAGACGAAGTCGTCGCCGCCGAGGAAGTCGCCGTGCTCGTCCAGGTACACGTGCGACTCGGCGTCCCACCAGTGCCGGTTCGCCCGCACGCTCTCGGCCTGCCCGGCCGGCCGGTACCCGGCGGAACCGAGCCCCTTTGCGTTCCCTGCGTCCACACGCTCAGCGTTGCAGCACCGTGGGAGTGATCAGCTGGGTTGGGGGCGACGGATCAGGTCCGCTACGCTGGAACAGGCGCACCTGTGTGCGCTGTTCAACTGTGTCATCACTGTCCAACCGACGGGCGACCCGGCAAAGGGAGCCGGGAACGGCCCGTCCAGATCCCAGTCCGCATCGGAGCTCCCCACCACATGACCACCGCCACCCAGCAGTCGAGCACGACCCCTCAGGTCGCCGTCAACGACATC
>JASBSH010000148.1 GCA_030149025.1 Actinomycetales bacterium
GCCGAGAAGATGCGTGTTCTCGTGCACGCGCTGCCCTCGCGCCAGGTCATCGACACCCAGGTGCAGGAACAGCTCATCGTCGAGCTCTACAGCAAGTGACCAGCATCCCGGCCGGACGCACCCGCGTCCGGCCGGGTCGCCGTCCACCCCTTCTGTCCGAGGTCTGGCGGAGGAGTGACGGCACCGGTTCGGCGGGTGGACCGAGACCCGGCGGGCAGCACGACCACAGTCATATGGCGGACTTGGTCAGAGAGGAAATCCAGTGCTCATCGCACAGCGTCCCGTGCTCTCCGAGGAGGGCATCTCCGAGCACCGCTCGCGGTTCGTCATCGAGCCGCTCGAGCCCGGCTTCGGCTACACGCTCGGCAACTCGCTTCGTCGCACGCTGCTGTCGTCCATCCCCGGTGCGGCTGTCACCAGCGTCCGGATCGACGGCGTCCTGCACGAGTTCTCGACGATCTCCGGTGTCAAGGAGGACGTCACCGAGATCATCCTGAACATCAAGTCGCTCGTGGTCTCCAGCGAGCATGACGAGCCGGTCGTCATGTACCTGCGCAAGCAGGGCCCCGGCACCGTCACCGCCGCGGACATCGCCCCGCCGGCCGGTGTCGAGGTGCACAACCCCGACCTGCACATCGCGACCCTGAACAGCAAGGGCAAGCTGGAGATGGAGCTCACGGTCGAGCGCGGCCGCGGGTACGTCTCCGCCGCCCAGAACAAGTCCAGCGACGCGGAGATCGGCCGGATCCCGGTCGACTCGATCTACTCGCCGGTGCTCAAGGTGACTTACAAGGTCGAGGCGACCCGTGTCGAGCAGCGCACCGACTTCGACAAGCTGATCGTCGACGTCGAGACCAAGCCGTCGATGCTGCCGCGCGACGCCGTCGCGAGCGCCGGCAGGACCCTCGTCGAGCTGTTCGGGCTGGCCCGTGAGCTGAACGTCGAGGCCGAGGGCATCGACATGGGTCCGTCGCCGACGGACGCCGCGCTGGCCGCCGACCTGGCTCTGCCGGTCGAGGAGCTGGACCTGACCGTCCGGTCCTACAACTGCCTGAAGCGCGAGGGCATCCACACCGTCGGTGAGCTGGTCGCGCGCAGCGAGGCGGACCTGCTGGACATCCGCAACTTCGGCGCCAAGTCGATCGACGAGGTCAAGGCGAAGCTGGTCGGCATGGGGCTGGCCCTTAAGGACAGCCCGCCCGGGTTCGACCCCAGCACCGTGGTGTCGGACTTCGACGCGGACGACGACATGTCCTACGCAGAGGACGAGCAGTACTGAGCCCAGCGGGCCAGCCGGGACGATCGGTCACGATCCGACCGAGTCGCGCCCGGTGACACATTGACCGAGGAGATCACTTATGCCTACCCCCACCAAGGGACCGCGGCTCGGCGGAGGTCCGGCCCACGAGCGGCTGATGCTGGCCAACCTGGCCACCCAGCTGTTCGAGCACCGGAACATCACCACCACCGAGGCCAAGGCCAAGCGGCTGCGCCCGCTGGCCGAGCGTCTCGTCACGTTCGCCAAGCGCGGTGACCTCGCCTCGCGACGCCGGGTCATGACGGTGGTGCGCGACAAGTCCGTCGTGCACTACCTGTTCACCGAGATCGCGCCGGCGTTGGCCGAGCGCAACGGTGGCTACACCCGGATCACGAAGATCGGCCCGCGCAAGGGCGACAACGCGCCGATGGCCGTGATCTCGCTCGTGCTCGAGCCGGTGCCGCGCAAGGCCACTGTCGCCGAGGCGGAGGCCGCCACCCGGCGCGCCGCGAAGGACCGTGCCGCGGCCGAGGCGAGTGACAGCCAGGCCCCTGAGGCGACTGAGACGAGCGAGGCTGAGACGACCGAGGCCGAGGCCAGCGAGTCGGCCGCGTCGGCTGAGTCGGCCGAGTCCGCGGACTCGCCGGAGTTGCCCGAGGGCGAGGAGAAGGCCTGACCGCCTCCGCACCCCCTGCGCAGGAGCCCGCCGCCCCCCACGAGGGGGGCGGCGGGCTCCTGCGCATCCGCCGCGA
>JASBSH010000067.1 GCA_030149025.1 Actinomycetales bacterium
GACGAGCTGCACGAGAAGCTGACGGGCGTGGTCGAGTCGCTGGTCTCGGGTGACGATTGGCGGCAGGCGCTCGCGTTCGCGGCACGGTTCCGGTCGCGGTCGTTCAACAACACGATGCTGATCTGGGTGCAGCACGAGGCGGCGTTCGAGGCGGGCCGCGTGCCGGAGCCGTTCCCGACGCTGGTCGCCGGGTACCGACAGTGGCAGAGCCTGGGCCGTCAGGTGATGAAGGGCCAGGCCGGGTACATGATCTTCGCGCCCGTGACGGGCCGGTTCGCCACGGCCACGCCTGCCGATGCGGGCTCGTGGCGGCGGCTGGAACCGCGGGAGAAGCCGAAGGCCGGCGAGGTGGTGCGGTCGCGGATGGTCGGCGCACGCCCCGCCTACGTGTGGGACGCCTCCCAGACCGACGGCGAACCTCTCCCGGTCACGCCGACGCCGACGTTGCTGGAAGGTGAAGCGCCGTCTGGTTTGTGGGAGGGGTTGGCCGGGCAGATTCGCGCCGCGGGGTTCGAGGTACTTCGGGTGGAGCACGAGGGCATGATTTCCGGCGCGAACGGCGTCACCGACTACGCGGCGCGCACGGTCGCCGTGCGGGAGAACATGGACCCTGCCGCGCAGGTCAAGACGCTCGCGCACGAGCTGGCGCATGTGCTGATGCACGATCCCGACGACGAGGAAGTCCGGCAGCATCGCGGTATCCGCGAGGTCGAGGCTGAGAGCGTCGCGCTGATGATCGGTGCCGCGCACGGCATGGACACCGCCGGGTACACGATCCCGTACGTCTCGACCTGGGCCGCCCGCGTGGACGGTCAGGATGCTGCCCAGGTGGTGCAGGCCACTGACGAACGCGTCCGCAAGGCTGTGCTGGCGATCCTCGACCAGCTCGACACGCTCCAGCTCGGCGACGGCACCCCGCCCGGCATCGAACGCGACACCCCCGCGCGCGCCACGAAGCCAGCGGCTCCTCTCGCGCCAGCGGCAGAGCGGGAGCGTGCGGCAGGTGTGTCGGTGCTGGCGGGGCGGGGGCTGTGATGCCCGAACCATTCGATGTTCTTGCTGCGCTGATTCGCGTGGATGGCTCGCCGGGCCTGGCGATGGCGGCGGGCAGCCTCGCCTCGGCTGGCGTACCGGTGTTCCCGTGCCTGCCCGGCGGAAAGCGTCCGCTGACCCGTCGCGGGTTCATCGACGCGAGCAGCGACGCTGCACAGGTCGCCGCGTGGTGGGCGCGGACGCCAAACGCGAACATCGGCATCCCGACCGGCGTCGCATCTGGCGTTGTCGTGGTGGATGTCGATGTTCACGGCCCTACCGATGGCCGCGTGGCATGGGAGCGCGCCGCCGACGCGGGGCTCGTCAGCGGAGCAGGTCTGCTGGTGCGCACCCCAACCGGCGGCACGCACGCCTACTTCCCGGCGACGCCGGGCAGAAAGCAGCGGTCGTGGCAGGCCGCCGCCGCGGGGGTCGATTTTCGGGGCGACGGCGGCTACATCATCGCCCCTCCCTCCCAACGAATCATCGACGGCAGCGTGAAGCGCTACCGGATCGCCGACATCGCGGCACACTCGGTCGGCCCAGTGGACGCGGGCCGACTGCGGGACTTCCTCGACCCACGTCCCGTCGCCCCAGCGCGTCCCGGCGGTGGCACGATGGCGGTGGATGCCGAGCGGCTGGCGGCGTGGGTCTCTGGGCGCGGTGAGGGCGAGCGGAATCGGTCGCTGTTCTGGGCCGCCTGTCGCCTCGCCGAGAACGGCACCTCGCCAGGTGAGGCACTCGATGCCCTGAGCGCCGCTGCGCACTCGGCGGGCCTGAGTGATCGCGAGATCACCACGACCGTGCGCTCGGCCTACCGCGCCACCCAGCCCTTCCCCGAAGCTCAGCCACAAGGTCGGGACCGGAGTGAGGATCGGTGGTGTAGCCGCTCCGAGCCTCCGCCGATCGCGGCGTCCCGGCGGGCGGGGCTGTGATGCGTGAGATCGAGGCGCGACGCTGGGCAGCGATGACAGCGGTCGCTGGGACAGTGTTCATCGCCGCTGGCGCGTTCTGGCTGTCCTTCACCTCACTCGCCGATCTTGCCGCACGGTCTGGGATCGGGACCGGGCAGGCGTGGGCTTGGCCGCTGATCGTGGACGGCATCATCGTCGTCGCCACCGTCGCCGTCGTCGCACTCGCCGGTCAGCGGTCGGCCTGGTATCCGTGGGCGCTGCTGGTCGGTGGTGCGCTTGTCTCGGTGACGGCGAACGCGATCCATGCCGTCGTCGCCGCGGACGCCGACGTGCCACGCATCCTCGCCGCATCCGTCGCCGCCGTCCCGCCCGTCGTACTGCTCGCAATCACCCACCTCACCGTCATCCTCACCCGCACTTCCGGAACCAACGCGAAGGGTCCGGCTGTCGCTTCGTTCAGGGCGATCCCGGGTGAAGCTATGCCGGTGCTGCTGTCGGGCGACGACGACCTCGGCACTCGTGGCGAGGGCAGCGC
>JASBSH010000173.1 GCA_030149025.1 Actinomycetales bacterium
CGGTCTGCAGCATGGTGCCCATCGCGCCGTCGGCGATCAGCAGTCGTGAGGCGAGGGCTTCGCGGAAGCGGTCGGAGCGGCTGCTCATCGAGGACCAGCTTTCAGGTGTGACGAGTGTGCGTGCCATCGGCAACGCGTGGACCCGCCGAGTCTAGGTGGGGACGGGTGGTCCGGCCCTCGCGACCGTAGGCTGGTCCCTTGGGCGTCCGCACTCGATGCGGGTCGCCGGAGGGAGTTCGAACGAGTGACTGAGCAGTCGGCGGAAGGCGCGTCCCGGACCGACCGGGTGGAGCTGCACGACCCCATCGCCCTGGCGGCGTTCGAGGGCTGGAACGACGCCGGGGACGCCGCCAGCGGCGCGGTGGCGCACCTGGCCGAGGTGTGGGCCGCCGACCCCGTGGTCGCCCTGGACCCCGAGCCCTACCACGACTTCCAGGTGAACCGTCCCACCGTGTCGATCGGCGAGGACGGGCGGCACCGCATCACCTGGCCCACGACCCGGATCAGCCGGGCCCTGCCACCGGGGGCGGAGCGCGACGTCGTGCTGGTGCGGGGGATCGAGCCGTCGATGCGGTGGCGGACCTTCACCGAGGAGATCCTCGGGCACCTGCACCAGCTCGGTGTAAGGACCCTCGTGACGCTCGGTGCGATGCTCGCGGACGTGCCTCACACCCGGCCGATACCGGTGACCAGCACCAGTGAGGACGAGGAGCTGCTGCGGCGGCTCGCGCTCGAGCGGTCCCGGTACGAGGGGCCGACCGGGATCGTCGGTGTGCTGCAGCACGCCGCGCGGGCCTCCGGCCTGCCGGCGCTGTCCCTGTGGGCGGCGGTCCCGCACTACGTGGGCCAGTCACCCTCGCCCAAGGCTGTCCTCGCGCTGCTGGGCCGCGTGGAGGAGCTGATCGGCGTCCCGATCCCGCTCGGCGACCTGGTCGAGGAGGCCCGCGCCTGGGAGCACGGGGTCGACGAGCTCGCCGGTGAGGACGAGGAGATCGGCGAGTACGTTCGCCAGCTGGAGCAGGCGAAGGACACGGCGGACCTGCCCGAGGCGACCGGCGAGGCGATCGCCCGTGACTTCGAGCGCTACCTGCGGCGGCGCGGCGAGGGATCGCCCGGCTGATCGGAAGCGCTGATCGGAAGCGCTAGAGCCGGACGCCGAGCAGCGAGTCGACGGCGTCCGTCACCATCCCCGGCGCGTCCGGGTCCTCGCCGCCGGAGGTGCGTTGCAGGTCGACCCAGTGGTCGACCGCCCCGAGGGCGGACGGTGCGTCGAGGTCGTCCGCGAGGTGGCGCCGGATCTGGTTGAGCAACGCTGTCGCGTCGGGGCCGGTCGGGCGGGAGACCGCCTCGCGCCACCGTGCGAGCCGCTCGACGGCCTCTTGCAGCCCGTGCTTCGTCCAGGACCAGTCGCACCGGTAGTGGTGGGCCAGCACCGCGAGCCTGATGGCCATCGGGTCCACGCCGTCGGCGCGCAGCTTCGAGACGAGCACGAGGTTGCCCTTGGACTTGCTCATCTTCTCGCCGTCGAGTCCCACCATGCCGGCATGCACGTACGTTCGCGCGTAGGGCCAGACGCGGGTCAGCACGTGCGCGTGCGAGGAGCCCATCTCGTGGTGGGGGAAGATCAGGTCCGAGCCACCGCCCTGCACGTCGAAGGGTGCGTCCAGCTCCTTCAGCGCGATGGCGACGCACTCGATGTGCCAGCCGGGGCGCCCGGCGCCGAGGCTGCCGCCGTCCCAGCTCGGTTCCCCCTGGCGGGCGACGCGCCAGAGCAGCGGGTCCAGGGGGTGCTTCTTACCGGGGCGGCCGGGGTCACCGCCGCGTTCGGCGAACAGGTCGAGCATCGTCGGCTCGTCGTAGTGCGACACCGAGCCGAAGCGGCTGTCGGAGGTGATGTCGAAGTAGACGTCACCGTCCGGTTCGGACGGCCCGTCCGGATCGACAGCGCCGCCCTCGACGCGGTAGGCGGCACCCTCGGCCAGGAGCTTCTCCACCCCCTCGACCACCCAGGGGATCGTCTCGACCGCGCCGAGGTAGACGTCCGGCGGGATGACCCGCAGCGCTTTCATGTCCTCGGCGAACAGGGCGGTCTCCCGGTCGGCGAGCTCGCGCCAGTCCTGGCCGGTCGCGGCGGCACGCTCGAGCAGCGGGTCGTCGATGTCGGTGACATTCTGCACGTAACGCACCTGCTTGCCGGCATCCCGCCAGGAACGGACCAGCAGGTCGAAAGCCAGATAGGTCGCGGCGTGCCCCATGTGCGTGGCGTCGTAAGGGGTGATGCCGCAGACGTACAAGCCGGCGTTCTGGCCGGGTGCGGCGACCCCGGCCGCCCCACTGCTCGTGTCGTGGAGGGACAGCGGCAGCCCGTGACCGGGAAGAACGGGGACGTCGGGATCAGGCCAGGCGCGCACGCGGCGAGCGTATCCCGCGGCGGTCAGAACGGTGGCCAGGGGATCACGTGCCGGTCAGGGTCGGGCAGCGGGAAGCGTGGCTCCGCCTGCAGCGCCGACACCCGGCGCTCCAGGGCGCGGATCTCACGGGGGGCGAGCAGCCGGGCCAGCCTGCGCGTGACGTCCGCCCGCTGCAAGGCGTCGGCGAGCAGCCGCACTCGGCGGACGTCCGGTTCGGGCAGCTCGTCCCCGGCGAACCCCCACAGCACGGTGCGCAGCTTCGGCAGGGTGTGGAACGTCAACCCGTGGTCCACACCGACCACGCGGTCGCCTGGGGCGGCGAGCAGGTGGCCGGCCTTGCGGTCGGCGTTGTTCACGAGCACGTCGAACGTCGCGATGGTGGCCAAGCGCTCATCGGCGGCGTGCACGAGGACGACGGGTTCGCCGTCCACGCCCCAGGCGTCGAAGACGGGCAGCCAGCCGTCCGGCACGGCCGCCGGGTCCACGACGTCCACGAGACCGGGGTCGGGTGGGTCCACCGCGGCACCCGGTTCGGCGCCGGTGTCGGTGGCGTCCTCCGGCTCCACCCACAGCTGGATGCTGCCGGGGCCGAACGGCCCGTCCCGAAGCACGGTCGGGGGGACGACGTCGAAGCCGGCAGCCGCGGACACCTCGTACGAGGCGACCTCCCGTTCGGCGAGCGTCGCCAGCGGAAAGTCCCACAGCGGCCGCTCCCCGGCGGTCGGCTTGTAGACGCAGGCGGCGGTGCGGGTGGCGTGGCTCACGGCGGCGTACAGCGTCGCGTTCGAAGCGCCCCGCAGGCGGCCTACCACCTCGATGGTCCCGTGCGTGATGAGCTCGAGCGCCTCGGCATCGCTGATCCAGCCGTCCCCGGCGACCGCCCAGCGCTCGGCGTCACCCGGAGCCGGGCTCAGCGACGGTAGCCGTTCGCTCGTGGACACACGTGACCCTCCGGGTCGATGGGGCCGGCGCAGAACGGGCACGGTGGCCGGCCGGCGGCCACGAGGGCCAGGGCGCGTTTGGCGAACGCCCGGGCGGTGGCGCCGGTGATGGCCACCCGCAGGACCGACCGGTCGTCGCGCGCCTCGGCCAGCGGCTCGCCGAGGTCGGCGACCTCCTCGTCCGGGTCCTCCCCCACCTCGAAGGCCTCGATCACCACGAGCTGCCGGTCCCCGTCCCAGGCCAGGCTCATGGTGCCCACCCGGAACTCCTCCTCGATGGGGCTGTCCATCGGGTCCAGGTCCTCGGCGTCGGACGGCGCCACGGCCGGTACGGGAGCTGTCCCGCCGCTGCGTCGGACGACCTCGTCGAGCAGCTCCTCGACCCGCTCGGCCAGCGCGACGACCTGCTGCTTCTCCAGGGCGACGCTGGTCAGGGCACGGCTGCCGTTCGTGGTGGCGCCACGCGCCTGGAGGAAGAAGGTGCGCGACCCGGGAGCGCCGACGGTGCCGGCCACGAAGCGCTCGGGAGGGTCGTACTCGAAGACCTGCCGGGGCATGGCTCGACCCTACCCAGCCCTACCCGGCCCCGCCGCCGACGGCAGCGTCGGACGACACGCTACGGCGGCGCCGGGTCCGTCTCGGCGGCAGCAGCGAGTCGATCGAGCCGCCGGTGTCGTTGCTGCGCAGCACAAAGGGACGGGTCGGGGTGAACCGGACGACGGACACCGAGCAGGGGTCGACCACGATGCGCTGGAACGAGTCCAGGTGCACCCCCAGCGCGTCGGCCAGGACGGACTTGATGACGTCACCGTGCGAGACGGCGACCCAGACGGCGTCCGCCCCGTGGTCCTGCTCGACCCGGTGGTCCAGCTCGCGGACGGCGTCCACGGCGCGGGCGGCCATGTCGCGAAGGGTCTCCCCGCCGGGGAAGCCTGCCGCCGACGGATGCGCCTGCACCACCTTCCACAGGGGCTCCTTCGCCAAGTCCTTCAGCGGGCGCCCCGTCCAGTCGCCGTAGTCGCACTCGGCGAGCCGGTCGTCGACCAACGGCTCGGGACGAGGCACCTTCTTCGTGCCGCCGACACCGGCGATCGCCGCCGCGGTCTGCTGGCACCTGGTCTGCGGTGAGGTGGCGATGAGGCTCAGCGGCAGTGCCGCGAGCCGGTCCGCGAGCTCCTTCGCCTGCGTCTGGCCGGTCTCGTCCAGCTCCACGCCCTCGGTGCGACCCGCGAGGACACCGGACGCGTTCGCGGTGGTCCTGCCGTGACGGACGAGCAGCACTGTCGGCACGGCAGCCACCCTAACCGCCGCCGGGAAGGCGGCCCGGTGCTTCCCGCTGTCCGAGATGTGCTGAGTATGGCTAACCTCTTGCGACCTGCCCCAGATCCATCAGCAGCACCGAGGACTCGAGGAGGACGACATGAGCTCGGCCACGGACACCGAGGTCCGGGACAGATGGGGAAGCAAGGCCGGCTTCAT
>JASBSH010000190.1 GCA_030149025.1 Actinomycetales bacterium
CGCCCCGTGTTCTCGGGACTGGACTTCGTGGCGATACCCGGCGAGATGACTGCGCTGACGGGAGAATCCGGGCGAGGCAAGTCGACGCTCCTGTACGTTCTCGGCCTCATGCTGCGCCCTCAGCGCGGCAGCATCCGCCTCTTCGGTGAAAGGATCGACAATCTCAGTGATGCCGGGCGGTCCCGGATCCGGGGGGGTCGTTTCGGGTTCGTGTTCCAGGACGCAGCGCTCGACTCGACGCGCTCAGTTCAGGACAACGTCGTCGAAGGCGTTGCCTACACCGGCTCGCCTCGCGGTGCCGCGCTCCGCCGGGCCCACGAGCTGCTCAGAGAGCTGAACGTCGACGTGGATCCCTCACGCCGTCCCGGGCAAATCAGCGGCGGGCAGGCGCAACGGGTTGCGCTGTGCCGGGCCCTGGTTCATGACCCGCAGGTCGTCCTGGCCGACGAGCCGACAGGCAACCTGGACGAGCGCTCCAGCGACGCCGTGCTGAAGAGCCTGCGAGCGGCCGCAGGACGGGGCGCCACGGTGGTGATCGCCACGCACGACCCGCACGTGATGGACCTCAGCGATGTCCGTGTCCACCTCGACTGAGGGTTGGCTGCGGCCGGTACTTCGGGACCTCGGCAGCATCGCAGCCGAGGGCTTTCGAGCTGCGAAGGCCCAGCGGGGCCTGTCGCTGGTACTCGCCGCGATCGCTGCCGCGGTCGGCCTGTTGACGCTGGCCACAACGGGGCAGAGCGTCAGCGCGGAGAGGGCGGTCCTGTCCAGGATCGACGCCGGCGGTACACGAACGATCGTCGTCGTGGACCGGGACGGGCAGGCGGGCATCGACACATCGGCGGTGGACCGCATCAACCAACTCAATGCGGTGGAGTGGGCGGTGGGACTCGGCCGGACCGTGGACTCTTGGATCAGCAACGTCCCGTACGGCTCCCCTGCACCGACCAGGGTGGTGTACGGCCAGGCCCCCGAGTTGACGATCACGGCAGGCACGGTGACGACCGGCGCCCTGATCAGCTCAACCAGCCGGGGCAAGTTGGGGCTTGACGCTGGGACCGGGACGCTGACGACCTCGTCCGGGGCGACCGCGGACGTCGTCGGAACTTTCGCGGCATCGGGCGCACTGGCCGAGCTGGAGCAGGGAGTAGTGGTCCGCGATCCCGATTTCACCGGACCGCTTGCCAGCATCATCCTGCAGGTGAAGAACCCCGCCGACGTCGAAAACGTGGCGTACGCCGTCACTCTCCTCGTCGCGGCGACCAGCCCGCAGTCGGTGGCCGTGGACGTGTCCGACGACCTGGCGCGCGCGCGAGCCGCCGTTCAGGGTGAGGTCGGCGATTACGGACGGTCCGTCGTCCTGCAAGCCCTGGCTGCCGGCGTCCTGTTGAGCGCCGCCACGGTCTTCGCCGGCGTCAGCGCACGCCGGCGTGACTTCGGGCGTCGCCGCGCCCTGGGCGCCACCCGTGGCCAATTGGTCGGGCTCGTGCTTGTACAGCTCGCCGCGCCCACCGTGGTCGGTGCCGCCGTCGGTTCCCTTGCAGGGGCGACTCTGGTTCGGCTGCTCACCGACACCTGGCCCGGTTGGCGATTCCCCCTGGCCGTCGGCGTACTCACGGTGTGCGGCGCGGTACTCGCGGGAACTCTGCCGGCGGTGGTGGCCGCCTTCCGAGATCCCGTCGCCGTTCTGCGGGTTCCGTAGGCAGGCGAACCGAAGCAGTTCAGGCGAGGCTGAGCGCGACGCCGTCAAGGATGTCGTGCTCGCTGGTGACGACCTCGGTGAGCCCGGCCTCGTCGGCGACCCGCTGGACGACGCAACCCCACACCAGCGCCCCTGCGCCGATCACGTCGACCCGGCCGGGATGCATGTAGGGCAGTGCCGCCCGCTGCTCGCGCGTCATGTGCAGCAGGTCCTCGCAGGCGGCGAGGACGTCGGGCACCGCAAGCACCGCGCCGTGAATGACCTCTGGGCGATAGCTGTCCAGCCGCAGCGCATGCGCCGTCACGGTTGTCACTGACCCGGCGAGGCCGACCAGCGTACGCGCCTTGGCGAGCGGCACCGTCGCGGCTGCGAGGTCGATCGCGGCGTTCACGTCGGCGGTTGCCGCCGACACCTCGTCGGCGGTCGGCGGGTCCGCGCGAAGGTGCCGCTCGGTCATGCGCACGCATCCGATGTCCACCGAGCGGCCGGCGTCTGCTGACTCGGTGCCGAGCACCAGCTCGGTCGAGCCGCCGCCGATGTCACACACCAGGAATGGCGCGGGGTGGCGCCCCTGCAGCTCCGCGGTGGCGCCGAGAAACGACAGTTCGGCCTCCTCGTCTCCCGGCACCACCTCGGGCCGGACCCCGAGAGCCGCGTTGACGCCGTCCACGAACTCCTGGGCGTTCTCGGCGTCCCGGCTGGCGGACGTGGCGACGAACCGTGTTCGCTCCACGCCGAGGTCGGTGCAGATCGCCGCGTAGCGGCGAGCAGCGTCCAGGGTGCGGGCCATCGCCTCGGGGTCGATGCGGCCGGTGCGATCCACGCCCTGCCCCAGCCGCACGATCTCCATGCGCCGGTCGAGGTCGCTGATCGAACCGGTCGCCGGGTCGACGTCCGCGACCAGCAGCCGGATGGAGTTGGTGCCGCAGTCGATCGCCGCAACGCGCGTCATGCCGACACTCTTTCAGTCACCCGTCAGCGTCGCAGCGGCGGCGCCGTGGTTACGGGACGCCGGCCGCAGCGGTCGCCTCGGGCGTCGGGGCCGTCTCCTCTTGCTCGATGCGGCGCCGCCGGACGGGCAGCAGCATCAACCCGACGCCGACGACGAACCAGGCGGTGAGCACCCACAGGGAAGTGGTCGCGCCGGCGCCGTCGAAG
This sequence comes from Actinomycetales bacterium, assembly GCA_030149025.1. Classification (GTDB taxonomy): domain Bacteria; phylum Actinomycetota; class Actinomycetes; order Actinomycetales; family BWSM-131; genus BWSM-131. Next base: position 2,861 of record JASBSH010000190.1, read on the forward strand.
TACGCGGTCGAACGCAGAGCGGTACCTGCCGCGCCCGGCGGGAGCAGCTGACCCAGAGTCCCCCAGCCTGCCGGCAACATCTCGGGCGCACTCGTCAACCCCGACAACGGGTTCCCGAGCAGCAGCACGGTGGCGCCTCCCAGCGCCAGTCCCGCCAGGCCGGCCACACGTTCCAGGCCAAGAAGCGCCGCGGCGATGGCGGCGATCGCCAGCGCGACGACTCCGGCGCTCGCCCAGAAGCCGCCGGTCAGCACCCCGAGCCACTGCAGGAGCGCGGCCATCACTACCCCGCCCACCGCCGCGGATCCCAGCACACCGGCCACGGGCCGTCCCCGCTCGGGGACTCTCGAACGCAGCGCGGCGGCGGTGGCGATGCCGCCGAGCACGAGCGGGAGAGCCCCTGCTGCCAGGCCCACGCCGCGCGGGTCGTCCTTCGGCAGCGGCACGACATCGCTGACCCGCACCGGTTGTTGCTGGGCCTCGCCGAGCCGCGTCGCCACCTGGGTCAGGACCTGCGCCACGGCGGGACTCCCCGCGGAGGCGGTGAGGACCTCGCCGCCCTGAGGGCCGACCACGAGCGCGCCATAGACATCGCGCCTCTCGATGAGCGTGACGGCCGCCGCGCGGTCGCTCACCGCGGTGAACTCGAATGCACCAGGCGCAGCCGAGGCGAGATTCCGCTGAAGCTCAGCGGCGACCTGCGGTGGGGCGGCGACCGCGATGGGAACGTCCTGCGGTGCTGTGTTGACCGCTGGCCACACGAACGCGACGAGGGCCGCGCTCACGAGGGCGCCGAGGCCCAGCACCAGCCCGAGGACGCGTCGCCAGGCAGTTGGTCCGCTCATCGTCAACCCCTCCTAAAACGAATGTTCGTTCGGTTTCGATACCAGGGTGGCCGGCGAGTGGCTCGCTGTCAAGAACGAATCTTCGTTTTAGGATGCGGTATGCCGAGAGTGAGCGAGGAGCACCGCGCCGCCCGTCGGGAGCAGATCCTTCGGGCCGCCTTCCGCTGCGCAGCGCGCAGCGGCTTCCACGGGATGACGATGGCCGACGTCATCGGCGAGTCCGGCCTCTCCGCCGGCGCTGTCTACGGCTACTTCCGTGGCAAGAGCGACCTGCTGCTGGCCATCGCCGACCGCACCATAGGTTCGATCGACGATGTCTTCCACGAGCTCTTGGCGGACGGGGCCGCGCCGCACCCGGCCGATGTGCTCCGGACGGCGCTCGAGGCGCTCATGGCGGTGGGCGACGGTGACGTGGACCTGACTGTCGTGATCGTGCAGGCATGGGCGGAGGCGGTGCGCGGCGGGGAGATTCACGACCTGATCGCTCCACGGGTCGGCCGCCTACGGCAGCATTTCCAGGAGGTCATGCGCCGCCGACAGGCCCGCGTCCAGCTCTCCGCGGGTACCGATCCGGCCGAAGCGGCGCAGGTGATGATCGGCTTGATACCCGGTTTCATCCTGCAGCGGCTGATGCTGGGCGACATCACCGTCGAGGGCTTCACCCGAGGGGTCCACGGTCTGCTCGACGCCTGACCTGATCACGAGCCATGACATCCTCAGCGGCGTGACCAACAGCGTGGACGCCGTTGTCGTCGGTGCCGGGCCGAACGGTCTGGCCGCCGCGCTGGTGCTCGCCGGCGCCGGCCTCGAGGTCCAGGTGCACGAGCGCGGCCCGGTCGCAGGCGGCGGCGCCCGCAGCGCCGAGCTGACCCTGCCGGGCTTCCTGCACGACGTGTGCTCGGCCGTGCATCCGATGGGGTTGGCCTCACCGTTCTTCCGCGCGTTCGACCTCGCTGCCCACGGTGTCGAGATGCTGCAGCCGGAGGTTACGTACGCCCAGCCCCTGGACGGCGGCAGAGCCGGTTTGGCGTATCGCGACCTGTCCCGTACGGCTGATGGACTCGGTGAGGACGGCGCCGCCTGGGTCTCGCTGCTCGGTCCGCTCGCAGAGCGTTGGCACGGGCTCGTCGACGCAGTGATGGGCGACTACCGGACCGTGCCTGCGGACCCGCTGACCTTGGTCCGGTACGGGATCCGGGTACTCGAGCAGGGCTCCGTGGCCTGGAACGCACGCTTTTCCGGAGAGGTCGCACCCGCGCTGCTCACGGGTGTCGGCACGCACGCGATCGCGCCGCCGCGCGGCCTCGGCCCGGCTGGAGCGGGGTTGATGCTGGCGGCGCTCGCACACGCAGTCGGGTGGCCGATCCCCCGCGGTGGCAGCCAGGCGATCGTCGACGCGATGGTCGCGGAGCTCGAGCGCCGCGGCGGCCGGGTGATCGTGAACAGTGAGGTGACAGCCCTCGAGGAGCTGCCTCGCGCGAAGGCGGTGCTGCTGGACGTCGCCCCGGCCGGCCTGCTGCGGATCGCCGGACACCGGCTGCCGACCCTCTATCGGCGCTGGCTGCAGGCGTACCGGTACGGCGGCGCTGCGTGCAAGGTGGACTTCGCGCTGACCGAGCCGGTGCCGTGGGAGGCGCCCGGCCTCGAGAAGGCCGGGACCCTCCATGTCGGCGGCACACGTGAGGAGATGGTCGCGAGCGAGCGGGAGGTTGCGGCCGGGCGCCATCCCGATCGTCCCTACGTGCTCGCCGCGCAGCCGGGAGTGGTCGACGAGTCCCGGGCGCCCGCCGGTCGGCACACGCTGTGGACGTACGCCCATGTGCCGAACGGCTCCACTCGCGATCTCGGGGAAGCCGTGACCGATCAGATCGAGAGGTTCGCGCCGGGCTTTCGTGACGTCGTCCTCGAGCGCCGTGTCGTCACGGCAGCCGAGATGCAGACGTACAACCCCAACTATGTGGGCGGGGACATCGCTTCTGGCGCAACGACTCCGTGGCAGGTGGCGATGCGGCCGCTGCCAGCGTGGGACCCCTATCGCACCCCTATCCCGGGCGTGTACCTCTGCTCGTCGTCGACGCCGCCCGGGCCCGCCGTGCACGGCATGTGCGGTCTGCACGCCGCCAAACGTGCTCTGCGGCAAAGGTTTGGCATCAAGACCGAGCCACTGGACCTCGTCCGCAACCCACTCCCGTGATCATGGAGTTGCGCCACCCACCCATGTCGTGATCATGCAGTTGTGCACAAACCCGCCCTGTGCAGAACTGCATGATCACGGGGGGGCTTGGGGGGGTGGGCTTCGGGGTGGGGCTCAGTCGGCGGAGGTGGTGCAAGGGCCGGTCGCACCCCAGTCGCCCATGCCCTGGGCGTCGAGGGCGTCGAGCGCCTCATCGCCGAGCGGGTTGACGCCGCGCCCCGCGGCCAGCGAATGCGCCACCAGCACGTGGAGGCACTTCACGCGGTCCGGCATGCCGCCCGCCGAGATGCCTTCGATCTCAGGCACTTCCCCGAGCTCAGCGCGGCGGCGCAGGTAGTCCTCGTGCGCCTCGCGGTACCGCGCCGCCAGCTCCGGGTCCGAGGCGAGCCGCTCGGTCATCTCCCGCATCAGCCCCTGGGACTCCAGGCCGCTCACCGCACCGGTCGCACGGGGGCACGTCAGGTAGTACGTCGTCGGGAAGGGCGTGCCGTCGTCCAGCCGCGGCAGCGTCTCCACGACGTCGGGCTGCCCGCAGGCGCATCGGTGGGCGACACGCGCGACGCCGCGTGGCCGGCGTCCCAGCTGCCGTTCGACCGCCGCCAGATCCTCCGGCGCGACCCCGCCCTGCTCTCCCGTCACGGCTCCGGTGCCGGTTTGGGGTCGGTCTCCTGCCCGGGCACCGAAGCGCCGTCCCCGGGTCGCTCGGGGTCGCCGGCCTCCTGCACGGACTGCCACAGCGTCCCGAACCAGGGGCGTGTACTGGTCGAGACCTGTTGCGCCGCAACGTCCGTCGGAGTGGTCGGCTCCGCCTTCTGCTCCCCCTCGTCCAGCACCAGGTAGCCGACCTCGCCGGGCATCACGTACTTGAGCCGCTGCCGAGCCTGCGCCTTGACGAACGCCGGGTCGTCCCACCGGGCGAGCTGCTGCTCCAGGTCGGCGACGTTCTTCTCACGGGTCGCGACCTCCTCCCGCAGCGCCGACATCTCGGACTGCTGGTTCGCCGCGTCACGCAGGAACGGCGCCACCGTGATGCCCACGACCAGCAACAGACCCGCGAGCACGGCGGCACGCCGGGAGAACCCGCGAGGTGCGGTCACCGGCGGGGTCGGCGCCGTCCGCGGACGAGCGGCAGGTGCCGGACGTCGCGACGCGGTTCGCGGGGCAGCCGGACGGCGCGTGGCCACGATCGGTCCTCCGGCTCGCCTCAGCGCCCGAACCGGGGAAAGGCGGAACGGCCGGCGTAGCGCGCGGCGTCGTCCAGCTCCTCCTCGATCCGAAGCAGCTGGTTGTACTTCGCGACCCGCTCGGAACGGGCAGGCGCGCCCGTCTTGATCTGGCCGCAGTTCGTGGCGACGGCGAGGTCGGCGATCGTGGTGTCCTCCGTCTCACCCGAACGGTGGCTCATCATGCAGTGATAACCGTTGCGGTGCGCCAGGTTCACGGCGTCGAAGGTCTCGGTGAGGGTCCCGATCTGGTTCACCTTGACCAGCAACGCGTTGGCAGCACCGGCGTCGATACCACGCTGGAGACGGGCCGGGTTGGTGACGAACAGGTCGTCGCCGACGATCTGGACCCGGTCACCGAGCTGCTCGGTCAGAGCGGCCCAGCCCTCCCAGTCGTCCTCGCTCAGCGGGTCCTCGATGCTGACGAGGGGGTAGGCGGAAACCAGTTCCGCGTAGTACTGGCTCATCTGCTCCGCGCTGCGCTGCCGGCCCTCGAAGCTGTAGCTGCCGTCGGCGAAGAACTCGGTGGCAGCGACGTCGAGGGCGAGCGCGATGTCGTCCCCGAGCGTGAAGCCGGCCTTCTGCACCGCGGTGGCGATGAGGTCGAGCGCCTCGCGGTTGCTCGGCACGTCAGGGGCGAAGCCGCCCTCGTCGCCGAGCCCGGTGGCCAGCCCCTTGCCCTTCAGGACGGACTTGAGGGAGTGGTAGACCTCCGCTCCCCAGCGCAGCGCCTCCCGGAAGGTGGGCGCGCCGACGGGGGCGACCATGAACTCCTGGATGTCGACGCCCGTGTCGGCGTGGGCGCCGCCGTTGAGGATGTTCATCATCGGCACCGGCAGCACGTGGGCGTTCGGGCCGCCGAGGTAGCGGAACAGCGGCAGGTCGGCCGAGTCCGCAGCGGCCTTCGCCACGGCGAGGGAGACACCGAGGATCGCGTTCGCGCCCAGGTTGGACTTGTTGTCGGACGCGTCGAGGTCGAGCATCGCCTGGTCGATCAGCCGCTGCTCGTGAGCGTCGTAGCCGACGAGCTCGGGGCCGATCTGGTAGAGGACGGCGTCCACCGCCTGCTCGACGCCCTTGCCGCCGTAGCGCTCGTCACCATCCCGGCGCTCAACAGCCTCGAAGGCGCCGGTGGAAGCGCCGGACGGCACGGCCGCCCTCGCCAGCGTGGAGTCGTCGAGGAGGACCTCGACCTCGACGGTGGGGTTGCCGCGAGAGTCAAGGATCTCGCGCGCGCCAACGGCCTCGATTGGGGCCACAGGTTGCTCCTTCGGAACGATCGTTGCGTCGACACCGCTAGGTGCCGACGACCCGCACGCGGCGCGCACGAGCCGCCGGTCCACGTCAACCGGCCAACGCCCACCCTAGACCGACGCCGACGGGTCCGAACAGGACGTTCGCGCGCCGCGCCCGGACGCTCAGGCGACGCCCAGCCGCCGCTCGATCTGCGAGGCGAGGCGGGCCAAGGACCGACCGTCGGCGCGCACCCGCACGGTGGCGACCTCCTCGTACAGCG
>JASBSH010000193.1 GCA_030149025.1 Actinomycetales bacterium
GCCAAGGGCTTCGAGGGCACCAGCGTCGAGGAGATCGCCTCGAAGGCCGAGGTCTCCAAGCCCGTCGTCTACGAGCACTTCGGGGGCAAGGAGGGCTTGTACGCGGTCGTCGTCGACCGCGAGATCGAGACGCTGCTCAACGGGATCACCGGCGCTCTGGTCAGCGAGGGGTCGTCCCGGCTGCTGCTCGAACGCGCCGCGCTCGCCTTGCTCGACTACATCGAGTCGTCCACCGACGGGTTCCGAATCCTCGTCCGCGACTCACCGGTGGCCCAGTCCACGGGAACGTTCGCCAGCCTGATCAGCGACGTCGCGAGCCAGGTGGAGCACATCCTCGCCGACGCCTTCAAACGCAACCGCATCGACCCGAAGAACGCTCCGATGTACGCGCAGATGCTGGTCGGCATGGTGGCGCTCACGGGGCAGTGGTGGCTGGACAGCCGCAAGCCCAAGAAGGCCGATGTTGCGGCGCATCTGGTGAATCTCGCGTGGAACGGCCTGTCCGGGCTCGAGGCGAAGCCCCGGCTGGCAGAACCACGCTGACCGACCAGTTCTTCGGCCCCAGGCTCTCTCCGTGATCTTGCAGTTCTGCAGATCGTGTTCAGAGCTCCGAGATCACCCTGCTGCCCTGCTGTCGCTCGGGGCGGCTTGAGCCGTCGCAAGCAGGGCCCGCACAACGGCTGAGTGCACCTGCTCCTGCGTCACCGTGGTGAACACGTCGGCCGGGGGTGGTGCACTGCCCACGATGCACTGCGCTCTCGCGAGATGCACCGAACCGAGCACTTGGGTGTAGAGCAGGTTCGCGAGCAGGTCCGGGTCCTCGTCACGGAAGACGCCTGCTTTCGCGCCCTCGCGCAAGACGGCGGCGATGCGGCCCATCGTCGTGGCGAGGGTCCGCCCTAGCGTGTGCAGTGCAGCATCACTGAGCTCCTCGAGCAGCACCGGACCAGGTCGGCGAAGGAGCGCCAGAGCGCAGTCCGCGAACGCCGGGTACCGCAGGCAGAAGGACACGAGCACCTCGCCGAGTGCCCGCAACCGGGCGATGGGCTCGGCAGGTGCGCCGGGGTCCGCCGCCGCCAGCTCCCCATCCAGCTCCGTCAGGTACCCCACGAGCGTGAAGCCGAAGAGCTCGTCCTTGCTGGCGAAGTGACGGTAGATGATGGTCCGGTTGACGCCGACCGCTTTGGCTATGTCCTCGATCTGCGCGTCGCGAACACCCTTCGCGTCGAACAGCTCACGCGTCGCGCGAAGAATGTCCTGCTCGCGTTCGCGACGGCGCCGTACCGGGCTCGTTGCCCGAGAGGTGGTGTCGCTGCTCACACCGGCACCGTGCAGAACTGCATGATCACGGGAGAAGGGGGTGCTGGCGTGCAGAAGTGCATGATCACGAGGAGGGGGCGGGGCGTCAACGTTCGAGGATCGCCGTGACACCCAGGCCCCCGGCGGCGCAGATCGAGATAAGTCCACGACCGGACCCCTTCTCCTGCAACAGCTTCGCCAGCGTGGCAACGATGCGCCCACCGGTGGCTGCGAAGGGATGACCCGCCGCGAGCGAGCTGCCCGTCACGTTCAGCTTGGAGCGGTCGATGGACCCCAGTGGCTCGTCCTGACCCAAGCGTGACTTGCAGAAGATCGGATCCTCCCAGGCCTTCAAGGTCGCGAGAACCTGCGACGCGAAAGCTTCGTGGATCTCGTAGAAGTCGAAGTCCTGCAACGATAGTCCGGCGCGCTCGAGCATTCGGGGCACCGCGTAGGCCGGAGCCATGAGCAGCCCCTCACCACCGTGCACGTAGTCGACGGCCGCGGTCTGCGACCAGGTCAGGTAGGCCATCGGCTCAACACCGCGCGCCTGCGCCCACTCCTCCGACGCGAGCAGAACCGTTGACGCACCATCGGTGAGCGGCGTCGAGTTGCCGGCGGTCATGGTGGCCGACTCCCCGCGCCCGAACACCGGCTTGAGCTTCGCAAGCCGCTCCAGGCTCACGTCGGGCCGGAGGGTCTGGTCACGCTCGAGGCCCAGGTACGGCGTCACCAGGTCCTCGAAGAATCCGCGCTCGTACGCCGCGGCCAGCTTCTGGTGGGACTCCAGCGCCAGCTGGTCCTGGTCCTCCCGCGTGATCCCCCACTCCACCGCAGTCAGAGCCGCGTGCTCCCCCATCGACAGCCCGGTACGCCGCTCGGAGTTCCGAGGCGGGTTGGGCAGCAGGTCCTTCGGCCGGATCGAGGCCAGCGCCCCCACCCTGCCCTGCCAGCTCTTGGCCCGGTTGGCCGCCAGCAGGACCTTGCGCAGCCGCTCGCTCACCGCGATCGGCGCATCCGACGTGCTGTCGACGCCGCCCGCGATCCCCACGTCGATCTGGCCCAGGGTGATCTTGTTGGCGACGAGAATCGCCGCCTCCAGACCCGTGCCGCAGGCCTGCTGCACGTCGTAGGCAGGTGTGTGCGGGTCGAGGCGCGAGCCGAGCACCGTCTCGCGGGCCAGGTTGTAGTCCCGGCTGTGCTTGAGCACGGCACCGGCGACCACCTCACCGACACGCTCGCCCTCCAGACCGGCGCGGGCCAGGAGCCCGTCGAGCGCCGCGGTGAGCATGTCCTGGTTGGAAGCGTTGGCGTAGTTGCTGTTCGCCCGCGCGAAGGGGATCCGGCTGGCGGCAACGACGGCCGCCCTGCGTACGGCTGGCTGGGGAGCGCTCGCGTTCATGGACAGAGAGTTACACATCCGGTTACGGTTCGTCCATGACCGACCGGTACAGCTCCTTCACCCGCACCCCGATCGGCAAGAAGGTCGTCAGCACCCTCGGCCTGCCGAACCCCGTGCCGCTGCGCCGTTACCGCGCCGGCGAGCCGCCGCTCCACGGCCCCGCGCTCATCGCATCCGCAGCCGAGACACCGACCGCGCAATCCGACGTTGCCAACGCCGTTCAGAACGCTCTTCTCGCCGCAGGCGTGGACGCTCGGGAGTCGCTCGCCCCGACCTAGCGGCCGGCGGCCCTCGTCTTCGACGCCACGGGCGTCGGCGAACCCGAGGGCCTCGTCGCCCTGCACACCTTCTTCACGCCCCGGCTGCGTCAGCTGATGACCTGCGGGCGCGTCGTCGTCATCGGACGTCCTCCGGCCGACGCCAAGACCGAGAGCGCCCGCATCGCGCAGCGGGCCCTGGAGGGGTTCACCCGTTCCCTGGGCAAGGAGGTCGGTCGAGGCGCCACCGCCAACCTCGTCCACGTCGCCGAGGGCGCGGAGGCGCAGGTCGCCAGCACCATCCAGTTCCTGCTGTCCGCACGTTCCGCCTACGTCTCCGGTCAGGTGCTGCGCGTCGGAGCAGCCGTGGACGACGGCACGCACGTTCCCGAGGACCGTCCAGACCCGCAGGACCGGCCGCTGTCGGGCAAGGTCGCCGTCGTCACCGGCTCGTCGCGAGGGATCGGCGCGGCGATCGCCGAGGTGCTCAGCCGGGACGGCGCCACCGTGGTCGGCGTGGATGTGCCGGCGGCTGCGTCCGACCTGGTGCGGCAGGCCCGCGAGACCGGCGGCAGCCACCTGCCGCTCGACATCACCTCCGTCGACGCCGCCGAGCGCATCGCCCGCCACGCGGAGCAGGAGCACGGCGGCCTCGACATCGTCGTGCACAACGCCGGCATCACCCGCGACAAGCGGCTCGTGAACATGAAGCCCGACGCCTGGCAGGCGGTCATCAACGTGAACCTGCTTGCGCCGCAACGCATCACTGACAGGCTGCTCGCCGGCGGCTCCATCCGCCGCGGTGGCCGTGTCATCGGGGTCTCCTCCATCGCGGGCATCGCCGGCAACGTGGGGCAGACGAACTACGCGGCGTCCAAGGCCGGGGTGATCGGTCTCGTGGACGCCATCGCCCCGCGAGCCGCCGAGCAGGGCGTCACGGTCAACGCGGTGGCCCCCGGCTTCATCGAGACGCAGATGACCGCGGTCGTCCCGCTGATGATCCGCGAGTTCGGCCGGCGGCTGACGTCGCTGAGCCAGGGCGGCCTGCCCGTCGACGTCGCCGAGACGATCGCCTGGCTGGCGAACCCGGGCTCCGGTGGGGTGAACGGCACCGTCACCCGGGTCTGCGGCCAGGCCCTGATGGGAGCCTGACGGTGGCGTCGTTCCAGTCCCCCTCCCCGGTCGACTACGTCCGCGCGGCGCTGCCAGCGTTGCCGGGTGCCGGACTCGTCCCGGTTCTTCGCCGCAGCGGGCGCGGGCTGCCCGAGCAGGTCGTCCGCGTCGAGGACGTGCAGATCGACCCGGAGCACCTCGCCGCCTACGACGAGGTCTGCGGCTTCGGACTCTCCGACAGCCTTCCCGGCACCTACCCCCATGTGCTGTCCTTCGCGGCGCAGATGAGGCTGCTGACCTCGCGGGACTTCCCGTTTCCCGCCGTCGGCATGGTGCACGTTGCGAACACCATCACGGTCCACCGGCCACTGGGCATTCACGACCGGCTCACCCTCACGGTGAACGCCACGAATCTCCGCCCCCACCCCCGCGGGCAGCAGCTCGACCTCGTCACGCACGTCACCGTCGACGGTGACCCTGACAGTGAGCTGGCCTGGGAGGGGGTGAGCACCTACCTCCGCCGAGGTTCGGGCGCCGACCCGTCCGGAGAGCGGCCCGGGCCCGAGCCGCTCGACATCAGCCCGGGGCCGGCGCAGTGGCGCCTGCCCGCCGACCTCGGCCGCCGCTACGCCGCCGTGTCCGGGGACCGCAACCCCATCCACATCAACCCTCTGCTGGCACGGGCTTTCGGCTTCCCCCGCGCGATCGCCCACGGCATGTGGACGGCGGCACGCGCGCTCGCGGCCATCCAGCCACGGCTGCCCCGCCGCTACCGCTACGACGTCGCGTTCGGGGCGCCGATCCTGCTGCCGTCCACCGTGGGCTTCGCGGCGCGGGCCGGCGAAGCCCCCGGGCGGGCGGAGGTAGCTGTAGTCGGTCGCTCCGGCCGAACCCACCTGACCGGCATCGTCGACGAGCTCTGACCGGCCCCGCACGGCTCCGATGCCGACGCACGATGGTGTGTTGCTGAGCAAGGTTGTCACGGTGTGAGGAATAGGCGCCCTTCCTCACACCGTGACAACCTGTCCCGGAAACACCACGTCGACTGCCCGGTAGCGTTGCCTGCCCTGGCATCTGCACGGCCAGCCAGCGCCCGCGGTCAGCGCTCCCCATCGGACACAGGCGCGGGCCAGCGCCGCATCAGCTCACGATGCTCCGGCAGCCACCGCAGGACGGCGTTGCTGACCAGGACGTCGACCGCGGTGGTCGGCCGCCAGTCCCGCACGTCGCTCCACGAAGCGGTTACCTTGATATCAAGATACTTGATCGGGAGAGTATTGTGAGCCCATGGACGAGGTCGACCGGATCGTCGCCGCCTGGCGGCGGGAGCGGCCGGACCTCGACGTCAGTCCCCTGGAGGTCCTCTCGCGGGTGAGCCGGCTCGCCCGGCACCTGGACCGTGCCCGCCGCGCCGCCTTCGCCGTCCACGACCTGGAGCCGTGGGAGTTCGACGTGCTCTCGGCCCTGCGCCGGGCCGGCGAGCCGTACCACCTCTCCCCGGGCCAGCTCGTCACCCAGACCCTCGTCACCAGCGGCACCATGACCAACCGGATCGACCGGCTGGTCGCCGACGGTCACGTGGAGCGGCACCGCGACCCGTCCGACCGGAGAGGTGTTCTCGTGCGCCTCACCGCCCGGGGCCGGCAGGTGGTCGACGCGGCCATGACCGACCTGCTCCACGAGGAGCGGCGCCTGCTGGCAGGCATCAAGCCGGGGGACGCTGCGCGGCTGGCGTCCCTGCTACGCACCCTCGTCCAGCCGTTCGACGCCTGACCGCAGGTCGGCCGGGTAAGCCAACCTGACGCCGTCCGGCGGCGATGTGCGCGGCCGCGGCAGGCCGGACACGACGCGGTTGCGGCCCGCGGTCTTCGCCGCGTACATCATCGTGTCCGCGCGGCCCACGAGGTCCTCCACCGTCATCCCGAACTCGTACTGCACCACCCCGAAGCTCGCCGTCACCGGCACGTCGGCGACCCTGACGCGGTCCTCCAGGGTCCGGCGCAGCCGCTCGGCCAGGTCCGCAGCCTGGGCACGGTTCGTGTGCGGCAGCACGACCAGGAACTCCTCGCCCCCCCAGCGGCCCGCGGTGTCGCCCGAGCGAAGCTGCTGTTGCGCAGTGACACCGGCGGCCTGCAGCACGAGGTCACCGGCCGGGTGCCCGAGTGCGTCGTTCACCTCCTTGAACCGGTCGAGGTCAAAGGCAATCACCGAGAGCGGCGTGCGCCGCGACGGGTCCACCTCGCCCTCGAGCAGCTCCACCAGCGCGCGCCGGTTCGGCATCCCGGTCAAGGGGTCCCGGTAGGCCATGGTGCGCATGCGCTCGGCCTCGAGCTCAGCCACCACCGCGGCGTCCTTGCTGCGGGCGAGCAGGTGCACGAAAGCGACGGTGACGAACAGGTAGACCTGGTAACGCGCGAAGTCCACGAGGTACGACCAGTCGCCTTCGACGACCCCGTCGCGCCCGAACCGCACCACGAGCAGCACCGCCGTCGCGCCGCCGAACACGGCCGCGACCGGAACCGCCCGGCGCGTGTCCAGGACGATGTAGCAGAAGACGACGAACAACGGCACGCCCATGAAGGCCCACGGCGCCAGGGAGTCCCAGACGTCGCCGGTCGGCGCGTCACGGGATGCCAGGAACACCAGCCGGCCGAGCCAGAGCGCCATCAACGAGAAGAGCGTCACCCGCTCCAGCGGCATCACGAGCCGCGGCCGCGCGAGCATTGCCACGAAGGCGATGACCAGGAGCACGAGCATGACCGGGTACGCCCACAGCAGGACGCCGTCCGACCCGCGCTCGACGAGCCACGTCAGGGTCAGGACCGGAGTGCCCAGGGCGATCCCGATGAGGTAGGCGATGCGGCGGTGCCGCCAGCTGATGGCGAACGAGCTCGGCGGCATGCTGCGCCGACGCGCTTCGTCCAGCGCCGTTCCCCGCCCACCTGCACTCACCGCGCCACCCCCGGCGTGCTCCGCCCCGAACGCCGAGGGCCTCGGTACGACTCCCAGCGGCCTTTGCAGGCTAGCCAGGTACCGGCCGCCCGGCACCCCTTTCGCCGAAACAGGGGCAACGCCACCGTCAGCCTGCGACCTCCGCGGCGGCGAGCCATTCCTCCTCGGTCCGCTCACGGTTCTCATGGACGGCGCGCAGCTCGGCGGCGAGAGTCGCCACCGCCTCGTGGTCGGTCGCGCGTGCCGACATCTGCTCATGCAGCCGCTGCTCGGTTTGCGCGAGCTTGTCGAGCTGGCGCTCGAGCCGCGCCATCTCCTTGCGCGCTGCTCGCACCTGTGAGCCGCTGTGGGCTTCGGTTGACGCCTGGACGCCGCCACGCGGCTTCTCGCTGCCGGGTGCGACAGCGCCGTCGGCTGCTCGCCGACGAGCGAGGAACTCCTCGACGCCGCCGGGCAGGTCGCGGACGGTGCCGTCGCCGAGGAGGGCGACCTGCCGGTCCGTCACCCGCTCCAGCAGGTACCGGTCGTGGGAGACGACGACCAGCGAGCCGGCGAACCCGTCGAGGAGGTCCTCGAGGGCGGTGAGGGTGTCGGTGTCCAGGTCGTTGGTCGGCTCGTCGAGCAGCAGGACGTTCGGCTCGTGGACGAGCAGCCGGACGAGCTGCAGCCGCCTGCGCTCGCCCCCGGACAGCTCCCGAACAGGGATCCAGGCGCGCTCCCTGGTGAAGCCGAGCCGTTCGACCAGCTGACCCGCCGATACCTCTTGGTCACCGATCCGGACGGAGCCGCGTTCGCGTTCGACCGCCTCGACGACCCGCAGGTCCTCGACCTCGGCGAGCTCCCTCAGGTCCTGCGACAGCATGGCGATCCGCACGGTCTTGCCGCGGCGCACCCGGCCGGCGTCCGGCGTCAGGTCTCCGGTGACCAGCCTCAGCATGGTGGTCTTACCGGATCCGTTGGCACCGACCACGCCCAGCCGGTCACCCGGCCCGATGAGCCAGGTGACGTCGTCCAGGATGACGCGCCGGGCCGCGGCGGACTCGTCGCCGATCGCGTACGTGACCTGCTCGAGGTCGACCACGTCCTTGCCGAGGCGCACGCTGGCGATGCGCTGCAGCTCCACGGTGTCGCGTGGGGGCGGTTCGTCGGCGATGAGGGCCGTTGCCGCGTCGAGCCGGAAGCGGGGCTTCGAGGTGCGCGCCGGCGCTCCACGACGCAACCAGGCGAGTTCCTTGCGCAGCAGGTTCGCCCGTCGCTCCGCCGTGACGGCCGCGACGCGTGCGCGTTCGGCGCGGGTGAGCACATAGGCCGCGTACCCGCCCTCGTACGTGTCCACGACGCCGTCGTGGATCTCCCAGGTCCGCTCGCAGACGGCGTCCAGGAACCAGCGGTCGTGGGTGACGACCACGAGGGCGCCCCTGCCGGCCGGCCACCGGTCGCGCAGGTGCTCGGCGAGCCAGGCGACCCCCTCGACGTCCAGGTGGTTGGTGGGCTCATCGAGCAGGAGCAGGTCATGGTCCCCGATCAGGACCGCCGCGAGCGCAACCCGGCGTCGTTGCCCCCCGGACAGCTCGCTCACCTGGGCCTCGAAGCCACCGGGCACGGTGGAGGCGATGTCCCCCAGGAGCCCGTTGACGACGTCCCGGACACGCCGGTCGGAGGCCCAGACGTGGTCGGCGACGTCCCCGACCACCGCGCGGCGGACGGTGAGCCCGTGGCCTGGGTCGTCCTGCTGGCTCAGCACGCCGACCCGCAGGCCGCGGCTGTGGGTGATGCGGCCACCGTCGGGCTCCTGGCGGCCGGCCAGGACGCGCAGCAGCGTGGACTTGCCGTCACCGTTGCGGCCCACCACGCCGACCCGCGCACCGTCGTCGAGGCCGAGTGAGATCGAGTCGAGGATCGTGCGGCCGGCCACGGAGACGGTGACGTTCTCGGCGTTCAGCAGGTGCACACGGTTCCTCAGTGTTCCAGGACCATCGGCTCGACCAACCGGGCGGCGGGTACGGGACCGCTGGCCCGCACGGTCGTGTCGACGACCCCGGACGCCGTCAACGCCACCGACAGGTCGAGCGCGGCCTCGTTGTCCCGCACGAGGAACGCCACCGTGGGGCCGGACCCGGACACGACCGATCCGAGCGCCCCGAAGTCGCGGCCCACCTCCAGGACGCGGTCGAGCTCCGGCAGCAGCGACACGGCGGCGTTCTGGAGGTCGTTGTGCAGCAACGGCCCCAGCTTCTCGGGGTCGCCCGAGCGGAGGGCCTGCATCATCGCGTCCGACACCGCGGGGTCGGGCACGTTCCGCCCTTCCCGCAGCCGGTCGCACTCGGCGTAGACCTCCGGGGTCGAGAGCGTGTGGTCGGACAACGCCAGGACCCAGTGGTAGCCGCTGCCGCGGGCGAGCGCGGGGGTCAGCTGCTCTCCCCTGCCGGTCCCGAGCGCGGTACCCCCGAGCAGGGCGAAGGGCACGTCGGAACCCAGCTGCGCTCCCAGGTCGCGGAGCTCGTCACGGGACAGGCCGGTGCGCCACAGGGTGTCGCAGGCGACGAGGGCCGCCGCGGCGTCCGCCGAACCCCCCGCCATACCGCCGGCGACGGGGATGCGTTTGGTGATGCGCATCCGGACGCCGGGGTACACGCCGCAGTGGTCGGCGAGCAGGGTGGCGGCCCGTACCGCGAGGTTGGACGAGTCCACGGGTACCTGGTGGACCCGCACCCCCGCGCTCGGCGTGGCGACCTCGACGGTGATGTCGTCGTCCGGCTCGGCCTCGAGGTCGTCGAACAGCGAGACGGCGTGGAAAACGGTGGCGAGGTCGTGGTAGCCGTCCGGGCGGGGAGGGCCGACGGCCAGCGAAAGATTGATCTTCGCAGGGGCACGCACGACCACGCGTCCACCCTGTGAGCTCATGGGGCGACCCTAGCCGTCGTTGGCGGTGACCCGCGCTTCGGCGATGGCAGCGAACTGCTCGACGGTCAGGCGTTCACCTCGCAGGCCCGGGTCGACACCGGCTTGCCGGAGGATGGTCTCGGCGGTCGCTGCCGAACCCGCCCATCCCGTCAGGGCGGCACGAAGGGTCTTGCGCCGTTGCGCGAAAGCCGCATCGACGACGGCGAAGACCTCCTCGCGCGTTGCGGTGGTCCTCGGTGGTTCGCGGCGGTGCCAGGCGACGAGGGCCGAGTCGACGTTCGGAACCGGCCAGAACACCGATCGGCCGACGGAGATGTCCCGCCGGACCTCGGCGAACCAGGCGGCCTTGACCGACGGCACCCCGTAGGTGCGGCTGCCCGGTGCGGCCGCGAGGCGGTCGGCCACCTCCGCCTGGACCATGACCAGTCCGTGGGACAGCGTGGGGAAGGTCGCCATGAAGTGCAGCAGGACCGGGACGGCGACGTTGTAGGGGAGGTTCGCGACCATCGCCGTGGGTGCCGGGCCCGGCAACCGGGTCACCTGAAGCGCGTCACGAGCAACGACGGTCAGGGACGGCGCCAGGTCCGGACGGCGGTCGGCGACCGTTCGCGGGAGCTCGGCGGCGAGGACCGGGTCGATCTCGACGGCGACGACCGAGCGGGCTGCGTCCAGAAGCGCGAGGGTCAGTGACCCGAGACCCGGCCCCACCTCGACGACGACGTCGTCGGCGTGCACCTCGGCACGGCGGACGATCCGGCGCACTGTGCCGGCGTCGTGGACGAAGTTCTGTCCGAGGGCCTTCGTCGGTCGGATGCCCAAACGGCCCGCCAGGGCCCGCACGTCGGCGGGCCCCAGCAGGCCGTCGTGGTTGTCGCCCCCGGTCAGCTCTCGCCTTGCATCAGCGCAGCCCGAGCTTGGCGCTGCAGGCGGGCCACGCTCCCCAGCCCTGCTGGGCCTTGAGCCGCTCGCCCATCTGGATCTGCACCTCGCGGCTGTTCTGGTGAGGCAGGCCGCTGCCACCCACTGCGCGCCAGGAGGAGGCGGAGAACTGCAGGCCGCCGTAGTAGCCGTTGCCGGTGTTGATGTACCAGTTGCCGCCGGCCTCGCACTGCGCCAGGCGGTCCCAGACGCTGCCGCTCGCGACCGCGGGCGCCGAGCTGGAACTGGCGCTGGTGCTCGAGCTGGGGCTGGGGCTGGCGGTCTTCGGCGCCGGCCGTTCCTTCGTACCCACGGCGACCACCTCGGCGACCGGCTGCTTGGTCACCTGCTCACCGGACTTGACCCGCTTCTCCTCCTCACCGTCGGCCAGGGTGACGGTGTAGGTGATGGTGCGAACACCGGGTGCGCCGTCCTCCTGCACCTTGGTGACGCCCTTGTAGAGGTCGCCCGACTCGACCTTCTTGGTCTCGAAGGGGATCGCCTCGGTCTCGGTGACCTGCTTGGAGGCGACACGGACCAGCTTCACGACGAGCCCGTCGGTGAGGGGGTTCGTCAGAGGTGCGGAAACCCGGTCTGCACTGGCCTTCTTCAGGCCGTTCTCCTCCAGAAGGGCACCCACTGTGGGGGCGGTCGACGTCACGGGGCGGTTCTTGCCGTCCGCGACGATGGTGACGTCCTTCGGGGTGACGACCTCCAGGTTCAGACCCTTGCGCCCGAGCGGCGTCGAGCGGGAGGCCGAGAGGCGGGCCCCGTCGGCCCGCAGGTTCAGGTCGGCAAGGGCTTCGTCGACGGTCAGCGCTGTGGTCCAGTGCTGCTGCATCTTCCCGTCCACCGTGACGGTGAGGATACGGGCGTGACGCACGACGACGTCGGATCCCTCGGAGATGCGCTCGCCGAGAGCGGGGGCGACGACGTCGCGCTTGTTGACGTCGACGTCGGCGGCTCGCAGGACGTCGTCCACGGTTCTTCCGAACACGCGCACATCCTGCTTCTTGCCGTCGACGGTGAGTTGGACTGTGGTGTCGTTCGCCGCGTAGGCGGCGGTTCCGGCGACGAGCGCTGTGAGCACGGCCGCCTGCGCGCCGAGGCGCACTGCACGGGACTTCGGCAGTTTGAACACGGTGATCCTGACGTAGTACTCCCCGGGCACGGGCGACAGGCAGCAGCGTGCTTCCCAGCACGCGGGCGAGCGTGCTGAGTGCTGAGGACTCGCGCAAAAGCCGCCGGAGCCGCCTTCGCACGGGCCTGACGGCAGCGAACCGGCAGCCGGAAACTGCCGCTACGCCACCGCACAGGTGCCGCTGCCCGAGGCTTCCCCGACCCCGGCCAACCGGAAGACCGTAACCGATTCGAGACCTTTTGGGAAACCCCGTGGACCAAGCTGTGGATAACCCTATGGCGCTGGCCACACCGTGTCGCGATGCCGTGACAGCCCGTGCAACGGCGGACAGCGCCGCCCCGTCGTGACAACCCCCGTCCTGTGCGACGTTTCGGGGCCGACACGTCGGCGTGTCGGCCCCGGGACGTCGCACCCGTCAGGGACAGCGGGCTTGGGGAAGGAGTTTCACGTCAGGCATGACGCGTGCGGTGTGTGGGCGGCATCGCCTCCCGGTCGCGCCGGTACGTGCTCTCGTCGGAGATGTCCGCGCGCGAGTAGTCGTGCAGCGCCGCAGTGGCCGCAAGCGTGATGACTGCCGAGATGGCGATGTACACCGATACGGCGTATCCCGTGCCGAACTGGTGGATCAACCAGGTCGCGACCAGCGCAGCCGGTCCACCGGCGATGATCGACGCGAGCTGGTAGCCGAGACCCGCACCGCCGTAACGCAACTGGGTGGGGAAGCTCTCGGCGATGAGCGACGCCTGCGGTCCGTACTGCATCGCGTGCGGGATGAGCCCGAGGGACACGGCGACGAACACGAGCCACGCGATGCCGCTGTCGAGCAGCGCGAAGTAGACGAATCCCCAGACGCCCATGATGGCGGCGCCCGTCATGTAGATCCGCTTCCGGCCGACGCTGTCCGACAGGTGCCCGAAGTACGGCACGAGGAAGAACTCGATCCCCGCCGCGATCAATGTTCCGATCAGCACGAAGTTCCGCGTGTACCCGCGGTCGGGGCCCGTGAGGTACGAGAGCACGAACGCGGTGACGATGTAGAACGGCATCTGCTCGGACATCCGCACCAGCGCCGACAGGACGATCTCCCGCGGGTGACGCCGGATCACTTCGCGGACCGGCGCCCGCTCGACGCGCTGGGTCTCGACGAGCCGGGCGAACATGGGCGTCTCGAGGATCTGCAGCCGGATGTACAGACCCACGGCGACGAGCAGGAGGCTCAGCAGGAACGGCACCCGCCAGCCCCAGCCCAGGAAGCCGGTCGGGCCGGCCACCGAGTTGAACAACGTCATCAGGCCGGTGGACAGGATGAGACCGACTGCCACGCCGAGCTGTGGCCAGCTGCCCATGAGCCCACGGCGGCGCTGGTCACCCCATTCCATCGACAGCAGAACGGATCCGCTCCACTCACCACCGACTGCCACACCCTGCAGAATCCGCAGGACGATCAGCAGGACCGGCGCGGCATCGCCCCAGGACGTCGCGCCTGGGAGCAGACCGATGAGGGTCGTCGAGATCCCCATCATCAGGAGCGTGACGATGAGAGTTCTCTTGCGGCCCAGGCGGTCCCCCCAGTGACCGAAGATGGCCGCGCCGACCGGCCGGGCGAGGAACCCGACGAAGTACGTCGCGAAGGACGCCAGCAACCCCACGTAGCTCGAGGCGTTGGGGAAGAACAGCTGCGGGAAGACGAGTGCCGCAGCAGTTCCGTAGAGGAAGTAGTCGTACCACTCGATGGTCGTGCCGACGGTGCTCGCTACCGCCGCCTTGCGAACCTGTCTGCTGTGTTCGGCGGTGGTGGCGGCGGCAGTTGCGGCCTGGGCCTCCCGCGGGTCGAGTGTCATGACCCACCGTGCCTTTCCCGGTGTCCGGCTGTCGTTGTCGGCGGCAGGATCACCAGATCTCGAAGGAATCTCGGAAGATGCCCTCCAGGGCCCGGGCGGGGTCCTTCGGGGCGATCGACAGCAGACGCTGCTGCTGCAAGGCCCCCTCGACGAGGTCGGGGACGTCGCTCGGGGAGAACCGGACGGCGCCAAGGCCGTTCGGTATGCCCACGTCACGCATGAGCCGGGTCACCGCGCCGGCGAGGCGTTCCTCCTCCGGGTCGCAGGCCCCCGCGCCGTCCGGCTCGAGCAGGTCCGCGGCGAGCAGGTGCCGGTCGGGGTTGGCGGAGTAGGTGAACCGGAACGCGGCCGGTGCCGTGAGGGCGACGGCCTGCCCGTGCGGGACCATCGGCTCGTCCCCCGGGTAGGCGGCCGGGTGGTAGTCCCGCACCCGCCCGGCTATCGGGTAGGCGCACGCGTGCGGGATGTGCACCCCGGCGTTCCCGAAGCCCATGCCGGCGAACATCGCCGCCAGGGCCATGTCGTGTCGTGCGGCCAGGTTGCTGCCGTCGTGGACGGCGGCACGCAGCGACCGAGCCACGAGCGGCAGGGTCCGCTCCACCCACGTGTCGGAGACGGGGTTGGCACCGCAGTAGGCGACACGCTGGTCCGCACCCTTCCGTTCGAAGGCGTCGAAGGGCTTGGCCGTGAACGACTCCAGGGCATGGCAGAGGACGTCCAGCCCCGAGGCCGCCGTCACCTCCGGCGGCATCGTGACGGTCAGGGACGGGTCGACGACCGCCAGGGCCGGGCGCAGAGCCGGGTCGCTGATACCGGTTTTCACCGAGGCCGAGAGCACGTCCAGGACGGCCACCGGCGTGCACTCGGCGCCCGTGCCCGCCGTCGTCGGGACGGCGACCAACGGGCGCAGTGGTCTTTCCACCTTCCTGCCGCCGCCCACCGGCTTGTTCACGTACTCCAGCAGGTCCCCGGGCTGGGTGGACAGCAGGTCGGCCACCTTGGCGGTGTCGATGCAGGAGCCGCCGCCGACCGCGACGAAGGCCTGGACGTCGCTGTCGCGGGCGAACTCCACGGCCTGGCGCATGCTCGCGTCGGTGGGCTCGATGTGGACCCCGGTGAAGATCACCGGTTCGAGCCCGGCGGTCTTGAGGGTGTCGCAGACCCGGTCGGCCGTACCGGTCGAGGCGACCCCGGCGTCGGTGACGACGAGCACGCGGGCGCGGGTGACGCCGGAACGCTCGCCGGTACCGGCTCGCACCAGAAGGGCGGCCGTGTCCGGACCGACCTCGTCCACCGCCCCGAGCCCGAACTTGAGTGCCGGGGCGCCCCAGGTGAAGACCGTCTCGTTGATCATCGCGTGTGACGGTGCGTCGTGCGGCGCTACGTCAAAGTTTGCACGACCTCGCGCATCCTGCAGGTCGAGCACAGGCCGAGGCGCGGTCGCGGCGCCCCCCTCCCGTTCTGTGCGACCTTTCGAACGCGAAGCGCCGGCGTGTCCGTGCCGGGACGTCGCACAGGTTGTGGGCGGATCGGGGTCAGCGCTACTACCAGGTGCCGTAGACGGCCTCGGTGGCCGCGTTGAGGGCCAGGCAGACGTCCTCGACCGGCATCCCCCGAACCTCGGCCATGGCCTGCACGGTGAGCGGCACGAGGTAGCCGGCGTTCGGCCGCCCGCGGTACGGCACCGGCGTCAGGTACGGCGCGTCCGTCTCCACCAACGTCCGCTCCGGCGGGGTGGCGAGCAACGCCTCGCGCAGCCCGGCCGCGTTCTTGAACGTCAGCGTGCCGGCGAAGGAGACGTGCCAGCCGCGGTCGGCGCAGTACCTGGCCATCTCCGCGTCCCCGGAGAAGCAGTGGAAGACCGTGCGGTCCGGGGCACCCACGTCCTCCAGCACCCGGATGACGTCGGCGTGGGCGTCCCGGTCGTGGATCTGCAGCGGCAGCCCCAGCCGCTTCGCCAGCTCGATATGAGCGCGGAACGACTCCTCCTGCGCGGCAACGGCTTTCGCATCGCCCGCGTCGGTACGGAAGAAGTCGAGCCCGGTCTCGCCGACGACACCGACGCGAGGGTGCGCGAGCAGCTGTTCGACCTGGGCGAGGGCGTCGTCCAGGGCACCGGCCGCCGCCAGCCGGGGTGCCTCGTTCGGGTGGATCGCCACCCCGCCGAGCAGCTCGGGGTGCCGGTCGACCGCCTCGGCGGTCCACCGGGCGGCGGACAGGTCGCAGCCGATCTGGATGCTGCGGGGCACCCCGGCCGCGGCCGCCATCGCAAGCAGCGTGTCGACGTCCGCGTGGTCCTCGTGGTCGAGGTGGGTGTGGTTGTCGACGACCGGCACGGGCAGCGGCTGGGGCACCGGCGGGCGCACGTGCGCGTCCGGCCGCGGCTGCCGCTCAGCCACCCGGGGTGTCTCCGGTCGCCGGGGTGTCTGCGCCACCCGTGGTCTCTCCGGTCGCCGGGCCCGACTCGCCACGCATCCGCGCGAGCTCCTCGTCGATGACCGACGGGTCGAGCTTGCGGAAGATCGGGGCGGGCGGGGGCACCGGCGTACCGGGCTCGACCGGCACCGACCCCCACGGCGGCGGGTCGGAGTAGTCGCCGGTGAGCACCGGGTAGGCGGGGCCGCCGTCCAGGTCGTCGACCTCCCGGATCTCGGGCATCGGGGCGATGGTGCCGGTGCGTCCGAACGCCTCGTGCACCTGCTGGGCGCTGTGCGGCAGGAACGGCGCGAGGAGGGTGTTGCAGTCGCTGATGGCCTGCGCCGTCACGAACAGCACGGTGGCCATCCGGTCCGGGTCGGTCTTGCGCAGCGCCCACGGCGCCATGTCGGAGACGTACTTGTTGACCTCGCCGACGACGCGCATCGCCTCGGACAGGGCAGCCTTCTGGCGGTGCCGCTCGATGAGCGACCCGACCGTGTCGAAGGCCTTGGCGGTGTGGGCCAAGAGCGCGTGGTCGGCCTCGGTCAGGTCGCCGGGCTTCGGGATGGAGCCCACGTTCTTGTGGATGAGGCTTGCGGCGCGGTTGACGAGGTTGCCCCACCCGGCGACGAGCTCGTCGTTGGTGCGGCGCACGAACTCGGCCCAGGTGAAGTCGGTGTCCTGGTTCTCCGGCCCCGCGGCGCTGATGAAGTAGCGCAGCGCGTCCGGCTGGTAGCGCGTCAGCATGTCGCGCACGTAGATGACGACGCCGCGGCTGGAGGAGAACTTGCCGCCCTCCATGGTGAGGAACTCGCTGGAGACGACCTCGGTCGGCAGGTTCAGCCGTCCGTACTCGCCCGGCTCACCGCCGCGGGCCCCCTCGCCGTCGTAGGCGAGCAGCTCGGCGGGCCAGATCTGGGCGTGGAAGGTGATGTTGTCCTTGCCCATGAAGTAGTAGGAGACCGCCTCCGGATCGTTCCACCACCTACGCCAGGCGTCGGGGTCACCGGAGCGCCGTGCCCACTCGATCGACGCCGACAGGTACCCGATCACGGCGTCGAACCAGACGTAGAGGCGCTTGTTCGGGTTGTCCTCCCAGCCCTCCAACGGCACCGGGATGCCCCAGTCGATGTCCCGGGTCATGGCCCGTGGGCGCATGTCCTCGAGCAGGTTGAGGCTGAAGTTGATGACGTTGGGCCGCCACCGGCCCTCCTCCGCGCGCTCGTGCAGGTACCTCGAAAGCGCCTCGGCGAGCGCGGGCAGGTCGAGGAAGAAGTGCCGGGTCTCGACGAACTCCGGCGTCTCACCGTTGATGCGACTGTGCGGGTCGATCAGGTCGATCGGGTCGAGCTGGTTGCCGCAGTTGTCGCACTGGTCGCCGCGGGCGCCGGTGTACCCGCAGATCGGGCAGGTACCCTCGATGAACCGGTCGGGCAGGGTGCGGCCCGTCGACGGCGAGATGGCGCCCATCGTCACCTGCTCGACGAGGTACCCGTTCCGGTGGACGGTGCGGAACATCTCCTGGCTGACGGCGTAGTGATTGCGCGTCGTGGTCCGGGTGAACAGGTCGTAGGACAGCCCCAGCGCCGCGAGATCCTCGACGATGACGCGGTTGTACCGGTCGGCGAGCTCGCGAGCGGTGACCCCCTCGCGCTCGGCCTGCACCAGGATCGGCGTGCCGTGCTCATCGGTGCCGCTGACCATGAGGACGTCGTGACCCGCCATCCGCATGTACCGGCTGAACACGTCGGAGGGCACGCCGAAACCGGCGACATGGCCGATGTGGCGTGGGCCGTTGGCGTACGGCCAGGCGACGGCGGACAGCACGTGGGTCATGCGTCCAGCCTAGTGATCGGGGCCTGAGCGACCCTGCCCACCTTGTCGGCGCTCGTGACCTCCGGCGTGATCACCGCATGGTCGCGTCCGCGCCGCTTGGCTTCATACATCCCCTCGTCGGCGCGCTCGAGCAGCCGCCACGCCGCCTCGACCGGGTCGGGGACGGCGCCCGGTCGCTGCGCGGCGACACCGACAGACGCCGTAATCGACACGGGCCGTTCGACAGCCGCGACCGCGGCACGCAGGCGTTGCGCCAGCGCCAGCGCCTCCTCGCGATCGGCGACCGGTGCCAGCACCGCCAGCTCCTCGCCACCCGTCCGGGCCAGAACGGCGTCCGGTGCGGCATGCTCGGTGACAGCGACGTCCACCGCCCGAGCCACCGCACGCAGCACGGCGTCCCCGACGGCGTGGCCGTGTGCGTCGTTGACATC
>JASBSH010000201.1 GCA_030149025.1 Actinomycetales bacterium
CCGCCGCTGTCCAAGGAGTACCTCGCCGGTGAGCAGGACCTCGACGACGTCATCCTTCTCGACGAGGACTTCTGCACGGCCAAGTCGATCGAGGTGATGACCGGCACCAGGGTGGAGCGCATCGACGCCGCCGCCGGCCGTGCCGAGCTGGCGGGAGGTGGCGAGGTACCCGGCGACGCCTTCCTTCTCGCGACGGGTTCGCGGGCGCGCCGGCTCCCCGGCGTCGAGGGAGACCGAGTCATCTACCTGCGGACCCTGGACGACGCCACGCGGCTTCGGGGGTACCTGCAGCCGGGTGCCCGCATCGTGCTCGTGGGTGGCGGTTTCATCGGATCGGAGGTGGCATCGACCGCGCGCGCCGCGGGGGCTGACGTCACCGTGCTCGAAGCACTCGCGGTGCCCTTCGAGCGGATCCTCGGCCGCCAGATGGGTCAGCTGTGCGCCCAGCTGCAGCGTGACCACGGCGTCGACCTGCGCACCGGCCAGACCGTCGAGTCGGTTGATGTCGGCGACTCCGGGGTCGCCGTCCGGACAGGCGCCGGCGACGTCGTCGAGGGCGATGTCGTGGTGATCGGGATCGGAACGGTCCCGAACATCGAGGTGGCGGAGCGCTCCGGTATCGCCGTGGACGGCGGCGTCCTCGTGGACGAGTACTGCCGAACCAGCGTCGAGAACGTCTGGGCGGCAGGCGATGTCGTCAACACCTGGCAGCCCTTGTTCGGACGCCGGCTGCGAGTCGAGCACTTCGACAACGCCAGCAAGCAGGGCATGGCGGCGGCGAAGAACATGCTCGGCCAGGCCACCGCCTACGACGACGCGCACTGGTTCTGGTCGGACCAGTTCGGGCTCAACCTGCAGCAGTCGGGCGTGGCCGAGCGCTGGGACCAGATCGTCGTGCGCGGCAGCGTCGAGGACCGCGACTTCATGGCGTTCTACCTCGACGCGGGCGTCGTCCGTGCCGCCTTCGCCATCGAGCGTGGAGGCGACATGTACGTCGCCCAGCAGATGATCCTCGCCCAGGCCGCCCCTGACCCGGCCAAGCTCGCGGACGAGGACGTCGAGCTGGCCGAGCTCATGGCCAGCTGACGTGCCCGACCGTGCATGGACCGGCCGTGCGAGCGGTGAGCGGCGAGCGGTGAGCGGCCTCGATCGCGTCAGGATTGGGGAGCGCTCGCCGCCTTCTCCTCCTCTGCGTCCGCCTCGGCGCGAGCGGCCGCCATGCCCGAGGAGGTCCGCAGCGGCACCTCCGGCAGGAACAGGGTGAGCACGAAGGCGACCGCCAGCACGCCGGCGCCGACGACGAGGACCAGGTCGATGGAGTCGGCGAACCCGACGAGGAACGGTCGGGCGAGCCGCGGATCCATGTTCAGCAGGAACGAGGAGTCGTCCAGCACGCCCGAGGGGAGCGCGGCAGAGCCGCCTCCCCGAGCAGCGTTGACGGTGTCGACGACCGGTGCGTTGGCGGGGTTCGAGAGCACCGCCGGGTCGCGCAGCGCGGACTGGAAAGCCTTGGTGGGGGCGATCTTCTCGAAGGCGCCGGCGATCTTGTCCGCCGCACTGCTGAACAGGATCGACAGGAAAACCGCCGTGCCGACGGTGCCGCCCATCTGCCGGAAGAAGGTGGCGGATGACGTCGCCACTCCCATGTCGCGGGGAGACACCGCGTTCTGGATGGCGAGCACCAGGGGCTGCAAGTTGAGGCCGAGCCCGAACCCGAAGACCGCCATGTAAGCGGCGGCGTGCCAGAAGGGCGTGTCCGCACCGAGGCGGCTCAGCAGCAGGGCCCCGATCACGAGCAAGGCGCTGCCGATCACCGGGTAGATCTTGTAGCGGCCGGTCCGTGCGATCGCCTGTCCGGAGACCACCGACGCGGTCATGATCCCGAAGGTCAGCGGCAGCAGCTGGAGTCCGGCCTCGGTGGGCGTCGCGCCCTTGACCAGCTGCAGGTACAGCGGCAGTGCGGCCAGCCCGCCGAACATCCCCATGCCGATGACGAAGTTCAGCAGCGTGCCGATCCCGAAGGTCCGGTTCACGAACATCCGCAGCGGCAGCAGCGCCTCCTCACCAGCCCGGCGCTCGGCGAGCAGGAACAGGGCGATGCCTACGAGACCGACGGCGACGGACACGACCGAGCCTGTCGACGTCCAGCCCCATGACCTGCCCTGCTCGGCGAGGATGAGTAGCGGGACGAGCGCGACCACGAGCGCGAGCGCGCCTTGCCAGTCGATCCGGTGGTCCCGGCGGACGTGGTCGATGTTCAGGACCTTGGTGACGACGACGAGCGCGACCAGACCGATGGGCAGGTTGACGAAGAACACCCACCGCCACCCGGTGATGCCGAGGATCTGGTCGGCGCCGGCGAGCAGACCGCCGACGACGGGTCCGAGCACGCTGGACGTGCCGAACACCGCGAGGAAGTAGCCCTGGTACTTGGCCCGTTCACGCGGCGGGACGATGTCGCCGATGATCGCGAGGGCCAGCGAGAACAGCCCGCCCGCGCCGATGCCCTGGACGGCGCGGAAGGCCGCGAGCTCGTACATCGACGACGCGAACCCGCTCAGTGCCGAGCCGAGCAGGAAGATCGAGATCGCGGCGAGGAAGAACTGCCTGCGGCCGTAGATGTCGGAGAGCTTGCCGTACAGCGGTGTGCTGATCGTCGCGGTGATCAGGTAGGCGGTGGTCGCCCAGGCCTGCAGGGAGAGCCCCTGCAGGTCGTCGGAGATCGTGCGGATCGCCGAGGCGATGATCGTCTGGTCGAGCGTGGCCAGGAACATCCCCATCATCAGCCCGCTGAGGATGGTGACGACCTGACGGTGCGTCAGCGGACCGGTGTGGAGGTGGGCGCTGGCTGAGGGGGCGTTGGGGATGGGCTGGGCAGCGGTCATGAGGTCCTCTCGCTGAGCGCGCCCTCTTGGAGGGTGGCGATGATGCGGGGCAGCTCGGCCACGAGATCGGCGTTGAACCGCTCCAGCAGAGCGGCGAGCTGGTGGATGTCCTCGTCCGACCAGTTGTGGAGGATGCGGGCCATCATCCGGTCTCGGCCGGCCCGCATCCGTTGCTGCATGGCGACACCGGCCTCGGTGGCGGCGAGCACGGTGGCCCGGCCGTCGAGGGGGTCCGCGCGGCGTTCGACCAGGCCGAGGCGGACGAGGTTGTCGACCTGGCGGCTCACCGTGGACGGGTCGATGCACGCCAGCTCCGCCAGGGCTCCCGCGCGACGCGGACCGCCGGAGATGAGGTGGAACAGCAGCATGTAGGTGGACCAGGGCAACCCGTCGCCGCCCGCCGCGGCCACGTGGTTCCGCAGGATGTGCATGGTTCTGGTGAGCAGCTGCACCTGCTCGGTGACGCGGCTGGTTCTCTCCCGCTCCCGCCCGGACACGGTCATGGTGGACGCCCTCGCAGATCACTTAGATGTAGCACGCAACTATTTGCGGTCTACAACTATCCCTGCGCGGCGTCAGCCCGTCAAACCGACGGGAGGGTCTCAAGCGCCGGTGGCCACCGGACGGTCCGGATCCCGGATCCACTCCGACCAGGAACCGGGGTAGAGCGCAGCCTCGACGCCGATCTCACCGAGGGCGAGCACGAGCTGGGTCGCCTGCACGCCGGACCCGCAGTACGACACCACGCGCCCGCCGCGAAGAACCGGGGAGAGGACGGCGCGCAGGCGGTCCCCGGCCAGGTACCGGCCGTCCGCGTCCAGTAGGGACGACGCCGGGCACGACACCGCTCCCGGTATGTGTCCCGCCACCGGGTCGACCGGCTCCTGC
Organism: Actinomycetales bacterium; assembly: GCA_030149025.1. GTDB lineage: Bacteria > Actinomycetota > Actinomycetes > Actinomycetales > BWSM-131 > BWSM-131. The sequence goes on from JASBSH010000201.1 coordinate 3,774, forward strand.
TGGCCGCGGAAGCGCTCGACCGCCCGCACGTCGACGAGGACCTGCCCCTCCGACCCCCCCCCCCCCCCCCCCCCCCCCGGCCCCCCCCCCCCCCCCCACCCCCCCCGCCCCCCCCGGCCCCCCCCCCCCGCCCCCGACACCCACCCGACCGGGGGCCACGCGCCCGCCGGGGCC
>JASBSH010000206.1 GCA_030149025.1 Actinomycetales bacterium
CCTACCCGAACGCGGCAGCGTCGTCGCCAGCATCCGCGGGCTGACCAAGCGCTACGGCGGCGTGGTCGCAGTCCGGGACGTCGACCTGGACGTCCACGCGGGCGAGGTGCTGGCGCTCATCGGGCCGAACGGGGCCGGGAAGACGACGTGCTTCAACATGATCAGCGGCGTGCTCGCGCCCACCGAGGGCACGGTCGAGGTGCGGGGCAAACGCGTGGAGGGCAGGCGCCCGCACGTCGTCGCCGCACTCGGCGCCACCCGCACGTTCCAGAACCTCCAGGTGTTCGGCAGCAGCACCGTGCTGGGCAACGTCGCGGTGGCACGTCATCTGCGCAGCCGGGCGGGTGTGTTCCGCGGCATGCTCGGGCTCGCCCGCAAGGAGGAGCGCGAGATCCGTTCCGCCGCAACGGTGGCGGTCGAGGCGATGGGGTTGACCGAGGACATCGACCGGCCGGTCAAGGACCTGCCCTTCGGCCGCCAGCGGCAGGTAGAGGTGGCACGCGCGCTCGCGCTCGGGCCGGCGCTGCTGCTGCTCGACGAGCCGATGGCCGGCCTGTCCGGTGCCGAGCGCCGCGAGCTGTCGGCCCTGCTCCGCAGGACCCGGGACGCCGGTGTGGCGGTCGTGCTCGTGGAGCACGACGTCGAGGCGGTGATGGCCCTGGCCGACCGGGTGGCGGTGCTCGACGACGGGCGGCTCATCGCCCTCGGCACCCCGGAGCAGGTGCGGGAGGACCCGGCGGTCATCGCCGCGTACCTCGGCACCGGCGAGGAGGACGACGAGATCGTGCGGCAGGCAGCGGCGGAGGTGCACTGATGGCTGAGGCGACCGGGCTGCAGGTCACCGGGCTCGAGTCCGGGTACGACCGGCTCCGGGTGCTGCACGGTGTCGGCGTCCGTGTGGCACCGGGTGAGCTGGTGGCCGTGATCGGCGCCAACGGGGCCGGTAAGTCCACGCTGCTGCGCTCGGTCAGCGGCCTGCTCCGGCCCCGGGCCGGCACGGTGATGCTGAACGGGCACGACATCACCACAGCATCGGCCGAGCAGATCGCGGCGCGCGGGCTCGCCCACGTGCCGGAGAACCGGCTGGTGTTCCCGTCGCTGACCGTGGACGACAACCTGTCCCTCGGCGGCTGGACCAGGCGCAGGGACGGGCGGTTCGCCGAGCGGAGAAGCCATGCCCTGGAGCTGTTCCCGCGCCTGGCCGACCGCATCAACCTGGCGGCCGGGGCGCTGTCCGGCGGCGAGCAGCAGATGCTCGCGATGGCGCGCGCCCTGATGGCCGCACCGTCCGTGGTGGTGCTCGACGAGCCCAGCCTCGGCCTCGCGCCCCGCGTCGTGGGCGAGATCATCTCCACCCTCGCCCGGCTGCGCGACCGGGACAACCTCGCCGTCCTGCTCGTTGAGCAGAACGTGCGCGCGGCGTTCGGTGTCGCGGACCGCGTGCTCGTGATGGACCGCGGACGGGTCGTCGCCGATGGCACACCGGCCGAGCTCGCGGACGATGAGCGTGTGCGGGCCGCGTATCTCGGCGCCGGTGCGTCGTCGTCCTCGTCGACCGGCGTGTCGTCGTCCTCGTCGACCGGCGTGTCGTCGTCCGCATCGTCCCCGTCGTCAAGCGCCGTCGCCGCTGTGTCCGGGGGAAACCAAGAGACGGAGGAGGAGAACCGATGAGCAGCAAGCCTTTCGCGTCGTCGGCCGACCTGACCGACAAGACCCAGACGCTCGAGGTGCTGGCCGAGGGGGTCTACGCCCTGACCGCCTAGGGCGACCCCAACGTCGGGGCGGTCGAGGGCGAGGACTTCGTGGTCGCGTTCGAGGCGCTCGCGACCCCGGTGGCGGCCCGGGAGTGGCTGACGAGGCTGCGTGAGCACACCGACAAGCCGATCCGGTACCTGGTGCTGTCGCACTACCACGCCGTCCGGGTGCTGGGGGCCTCGGCGTTCGAGGGCGCCACCATCGTCGCCCACGAGAAGACGCGGGAGCTGATCGCCGAGCGCGGCAAGCAGGACTGGGAGTCCGAGTTCGGCCGGATGCCAAGGCTGTTCAAGGAACCGGAGTCGATCCCGGGACTGACCTGGCCGCATGTGACGTTCAGCGACCGGATGAGCATCGACCTCGGCGGCGACCGCGGCGACCTGGTGCTCCAGTACTGCGGGCGCGGGCACACCAAGGGCGACGTCGTCGCCTGGCTGCCCAGGCAGCGGATCATGTTCGCCGGCGACCTGGTGGAGTCCCAGGCCGCGCTGTACACCGGCGACGCCTTCCATCTCGACTGGAGCAGCAGCACTTTGGACGCGGTGGCGGCCATCGGGGCGGAGCAGCTCGTCGGCGGCCGCGGCGCCGTCGCCCGGGGCCGGGACGAGGTGGACGCGGCGATCGCCCAGACCCGCGGGTTCCTCGAGGAGATGATCAAGCAGGTCCGTGAGGTGCGCTCGCAGAACGGCTCCCTCAAGGACGCGTTCGAGGCCTGCCACGCCGCGCTCGCCCCGCAGTACGGCCGCTGGCCGATCTTCGAGCACTGCATGCCGTTCGACGTGGCCCGGCTCTGGGAGGAGCTCGAAGGCGTGGAGCGGCCGACCATCTGGACCGCCCAGCGTGACCGCGAGGTCTGGGACCAGCTGCAGGGATGAACGGCTCGTGAACGGATCAGCCGCACCCGCCGAGGACCGGGCCGATGTCCTGGTCCTCGGCAACGGCCCGGTCGGGCAGACAGCGGCTCTGCTGTGCGCCCGGTGGGGTCTGTCGGTGCTGCTGCTCGACAGCCGCCCCGAGCGGGACCCGGTGGGGTCCAAGGCGATCTGCCAGCAGCGGGACGTGCTAGACGTGTGGGACTTCGTCGGAGCCGGCACCGTCGCGCAGGAGGGCGTCACCTGGTCCCGGGCCACGACTCTGTACCGCGACGCGGAGCTGTTCACGACCGAGCTGGAGGACCCGGGCAGGTCACCGCTGCCGCCGTTCGTCAACATCTCGCAGGCCCGCACCGAGGAGCTGCTCGACGAGGCGATCGCCAAGCAGCCGCTGATCGACGTCCGGTGGGGCCACCGGGTGACGGCGATCGATCAGGGCGAGGACGGCGTCGCCGTTCGCTGTGCCGCCGGCACGGACGGTGGGGTGGGTGAGCGGAAGGTCGAGCTCGCCGGCTCGTACGCGATCGCCGCCTGCGGCGCGAAGGGCAGCGGTGTGCGCCACCTGCTCGGTGTCGACCTCGCGGGGCGGACCTTCGACGACGCCTTCCTCATCTGCGACATCCGCGCCTTTCTGCCCGGGTGGGAGACCGAGCGCCGGTTCTACTTCGACCCGCCCTGGAACCCGGGCCGGCAGGTCCTCATCCACCCCTGCCCGGACTCGGTGTACCGCATCGACTGGCAGGTCGAGCCCTCGTTCGACCTGGAGGCGGAGCGGGCCTCGGGGGCCCTCGACCGCCGCATCCGCCAGGTGATCGGCGACCAGCCGTATGAGGTGGTGTGGAGCTCGGTGTACCGCTTCCACTCCCGCATCGTCGACCGCATGCGGATCGGGCGGGTTCTGCTCGCCGGTGACGTCGCGCACCTCGTCGCGCCGTTCGGCGCTCGCGGTCTCAACAGCGGGGTGGGGGACGTCGACAACGCGGCCTGGAAGATCGCGTTCACCCTGCGCGGCTGGGCCGGTGAGGATCTGCTCGACAGCTACGACACCGAGCGGCACGCCGCCGCGGTGGAGAACCTGCGGGTCACCACGGCGACCATGGACTTCCTGGTGCCGCAGACACCGCAGGAGCACGCCCGGCGCCGTCGGGTGCTGGAGGCTGCTCTGCACGACGAGCAGGCCCGCCGTGACGTCGACTCGGGCCGGCTCGCAGAGCCCTTCTGGTACATCGACTCTCCGCTCACGTCGGCCGACGCCACACGGCCCTGGCCCGGTCCGCCGGAGCGCGGCAAGGCGCCCGCGCCGATCCCCGGCGTGATCCTCCCCGACGCGCCCGCCACCGACCCGGACGACCCGTCCGTGACCCGCGTCCGGCAGATGTGCCGCTCGGGGCTGCTCGTCCTCGTCGGAGACGCCGGTGACCCCGTCGAGTACCGCAGCGCGGTCACGGGGGCCGTGCGGGCCGGCGTCCCCGTCCGGGTTGTGAAGCTGGGCGACGTCGACACCGAGGGCGTGCTGCGTGCCGCGC
>JASBSH010000219.1 GCA_030149025.1 Actinomycetales bacterium
AAGAAGTTGATCGATGCCCAGGTCCGCGCCCGTAACGACTTCGGTCAGCGTCGCCAGGCCGATCCCCAACGCAAGCGCCGCACATCCTCGCGCCGCCAGCAATTGCCCGGCGTGGAAGGGCCGCCACGTGACGGTGGTGGCCGGTGTCGGCGGTGGGGGCGCCGCGCCGGAGGAGTCCTCGTACCTCCCGGGCTTCTCCAGCAGCTCGTTCACCGGCTCCAGCACCAGCACGGTGGAACCGGCGGCCCACCGGTCGACCAGCGTGTCGGCGTCCACGGCGTTGAGCCTTCCGGCCTTGAGCGCGAAGGTGACCTGCTCCCACCGCTCGTCCCCGGGCCGCACCTGGTCGACCAGTGCGTCGAAGGTGACCAGTCGTGCCCGGTTGTCCTTGCTGGGCACGGTCACGCGCACGCGCCGTGCCAGGCCGATCGGGTCCTTCTGCTCCTCGCCGCCCACGACGACGGCGATCAACCCGAAGTGCCAGACGTGCCACAGCGCCTGGGATCGGCCACCGGGTGCGGTGACCCAGATCAGGCCCGCCTTGCCGGCGGCGGCAGCGAGCAGGGGATCCGGCTGCGTCGCTTCGGTCATGGTCACACCCTGCCGTGACGTCCGCGCCCACGCCAGGCCCGAGAGCAACGTCACTGTGCGGTCGGGGTGACCAGTAGGGACGGCCTGGGTAGCGTCCGCTGCCATGGCAGCCACAGACGCGAACGCGAACCACAGCAGCCCGACCTCCCGGATCCTGCGGCCCCGCCGCTCGAACCTCGCGGTGCCCGGGTCGAGTACGAAAATGATCGACAAGGCCAAAGGCCTCCCGGCCGACCAGGTCTTCCTCGACATCGAGGACGCCGTGGCGCCGCTGGCGAAACCGGACGCCCGCAAGAACATCGTCGCCGCCCTGAACGAGGGCGGCTGGGGTGACAAGATCCGGACCGTCCGCGTCAACGACTGGACGACGCAGTGGACCTACACCGACGTGGTCACCGTGGTCGAGGGCGCGGGGCAGAACCTCGACGCGATCATGCTGCCGAAGGTGCAGAGCGCCGAGCAGGTCGTCGCCCTGGACCTGATGCTCACCCAGATCGAGAAGAGCTTGGGCTTCGAGGTGGGCCGCATCGGCATCGAGGCGCAGATCGAGAACGCCAAGGGCTTGCTGGCCGTCGACGCGATCGCCCAGGCGAGCCCGCGGGTGGAGACCATCATCTTCGGCCCGGCCGACTTCATGGCCTCCATCAACATGAAGAGCCTCGTCGTCGGGGAGCAGCCGCCCGGCTACGACGTCGGGGACGCCTACCACCACATCCTCATGTCGATCCTCATGGCGGCACGTGCCCACGACAAGCAGGCGATCGACGGGCCGTACCTGCAGATCCGGGACGTCGACGGGTTCCGTCGGGTGGCCGGCCGCAGCGCCGCACTGGGTCTCGACGGCAAGTGGGTGCTGCACCCCGGCCAGATCGACGCCGCCAACGAGGTGTTCAGCCCGCGGCAGGAGGACTACGACCACGCGGAGAACATCCTCGACGCGTACGAGTGGTACACCTCCGAGGCCGGCGGCAAGCGGGGCGCCGCGATGCTCGGCGACGAGATGATCGACGAGGCGTCTCGGAAGATGGCGCTCGTCGTCGCAGGCAAGGGCCGCGCGGCCGGCATGCAGCGCACGAACCGCTGGGAGCCGCCGTCCGAGTGATCGGGCAGTGACGACGAGAGTCACCGGGTAGGGACCTTCGGCCCATCCCATCCCCTGCCTCCCGAGACAGGATCGCAGAAAGGAGGCGATCCCGATGGCGACGGCGACCGGTTCTGCGACCACCACTGAGCTTCTTGAGGCGATGGCTGAGGCCGCGCGCTCCGCTCCTTCCGTTCACAACACCCAGCCGTGGCGGTTCCAGATGGCCATGGCCGGTGCCCGTGCCGGTGATGGCCCGGGGTTGCTGATTTTCGAGGACCCCCACCGGTCGTTGCCGGTCCTCGACCCCGACGGCCGTTTGCGTGCCATTTCCTGCGGCGCGGCGGCGGCGAACGCCGAGGTTGCGTGCCGGGCCCAGGGATTCTCAACGGCTGTTGACTGGCTGCCCGACCCGAACCGCCCGGAGCTCGTGGCTGTGGTCCGGCCCGACCGCGCGCACAACGAGCAGACCCACGTCATGAGTCTCGCGAACGCCGTGCCGAGCCGGCGCACACACCGGCGGATCCACCGCCACGCGATGCTCGAACCCGGGGAGCTGGAGGCCTTGCGGCGCGAGGTGAGCACCGCAGGTGCAGCCATGACGGTGCTCGACGACACAGCGCGTCGGCACCTGGCCGTCCTGCTCGTGCGGGCGATGGTGGCCCAGTCCGGCTCCCCGGAGCTCGTGGACGAGGTGGACAGCTGGGTGCGCGGCTACGGGCCAGGCGAGCAGGAGCGGCAGGACGGCGTCCCGGTCGCCTCGCTCGGAACCGGCCCGTTCCCGATCGACTCGCTCGCGCACGCGGCAATGGACGCCGACCGGCTTTCAGCCGAGGACGTCGAGCAGGCGCTGTCGTGGTCGACCACCGTGGCAATCAGCACCGTCGGCGACCGGCGACGTGACTGGCTGAACGCGGGCCGCGCACTCGAACGGATGTGGTTGCACCTCACCGTCGCCGGTTTCGTTCTCGCCTTCGCCGACCAGGCGACGCAGCTCGAGGAGACCCGCCGGCAGCTCCCCGAGGCGCTCGACGTCCTGGGCCACGTCCAGATGGTCGTCCGGCTCGGCCGTCCCCTCGTCGAAGTGCCTCGCACACCCCGCAGACCCCTGTCGGAGATGTTGAGATGAGCACCGCTGTGGGTGGCCGGATCCCACGGGGCGCCGTCGTCGTTGGCATCAGCGCACGGACGGAAGGGGAGTCGGCCCTCCGATGGGCCCGTGCCGAGGCCGCGGAACGTCAGGCACCCCTCGTCGTCGTGCGGGTCCTCAGGGACGACCCTGGTGCCGTGCTGAGCAAGCTGTCTCGCCAGGCCGCCATGGTCGTCGTCGGAGGACCGGGCGGAGGGGCGGACGTCTGGGCCACGCCCGTCGGTACCAGGCTCGTCGAGGAGACCACAGCACCGGTGGTCGTCGTGCGCGGTGACCACGGGCGCGAGCAGGAACGCGACTGGCCCGTGGTGGTTGCGGTGGCGGACACCGAGGAGGCAGACGGGCTGCTCGCCTTCGCCTTCGGGACCGCAGCCCGACAGCGAAGGCCGCTTGTCGTCGTCCATGCGATGAACGGGCTTGGCGTGGGGACGGTGCTGCCGCTCCCCGCCACTGTGGCCTACCTCGTGCCCGGCAGAGGTAGGGCCGACCATGTGCGTGCGCTCTGGCACGCCCGGCTGACCGCGGCCTTGAGCACCTGGTCGGCGCGTTACCCGCACGTGCCGGTCCGCGTCGAGATTGCGATGGACGACCCCGCCAGGGCACTGCTGGAGCGCAGTAGGCACGCCTCGTTGCTGGTGCTGGGCATCCGCCGGTTGCGAGAGCGTGTGGCGGTGTGGCGTTTCGTGCCCTCGGTGGTCCCGGTGAGCAGGCCGCTCGAGCTGGCCGCCATCTGGTCGTCGTCCTGCCCGGTGGCACTCGTGCCACCGGGCACGGATGGTGTCCACGAGAGCGTGTCGGATGAGGCCCACGCTGTCGGGGTTCCGGTCAAGGCTCGCCTGGAGCCGGTGAAGAGCAGCTGAGGAGCGTTGATGGACAAGGAGATCGTGGTCGGGTACGACGGGAGCGAACAGGCCGGAGCGGCCGTTGACTGGGCTGCCCGAGAGGCAACCGCACGCCGGGTGCGGCTGCGAGTCGTCTACATCGAGAGGCCGAACGTGTTGGCCGGGCCACCCGGCGCCGACCCGTGGATGGCTCAGCAGATCGAGCAGATCGGGCGCCAGTTGACGGAGGAGGCGGAGGAACGCGCCCGCCGGGTCGACGGTGTCGACGTGCGGTCCACCGTGCTCACCGGGCCACCGGCAGGGGCTCTCGTCGACACGGCTCGTGATGCAGATCTGCTCGTCCTGGGCACGCGCGGGCGAGGCGAGCTCGCCAGTGCCCTACTCGGTTCCGTCGCCTACTCCGTGAGCGCTCATGCCGAGTGCCCGGTCGTCGTGGTGCGCGGTGACGGGCAGGTGCGTCCCGGGCCGTCGGCACCCGTGGTGGTCGGTGTGGACGGTTCGGAACCAGCACGGGCGGCCGTGGACGCCGCCGCGGACGCGGCTCACAGGTACGGTGCACCGCTCACGGTCGTGGGTGCCTGGCAAGGCACGTCCGCAGGCGCCTGGGCGGGGGAGTACTGGATGATCACGGCCGAGGCCTTGGAGGACATGGACAAGGCAGCACAGCGTGAGACACAGGATGTCGTGAGTTCGGCTGTTGCACAAGCGAAACAGCACCATGGTGACCTGGCGGTCGAGGGCGTCACGACGGACGGCATGCCGGCAAAGGTGCTCGTCGATGCGTCGGTGGACGCCGGCTTGCTCGTGGTCGGTGCCCGAGGTCGTGGCGGCTTCACCGGGCTGCTGCTCGGTTCGGTCAGCCACGGCGTGATCCACGCGGCGTCCCGTCCCGTGATGGTCGTCCGCGCCGCGAAGTAGTCCATCCGAAGTAGTCCGTCGTGCACGACTGCCGGCGGGCCTGTCCCCGTGATCATGCAGGTCGGCACGGGACACCAGAAGGGAACCCAGATGTCGACTGACATGACCGCCCAGCCGTACTTCGAGGTGCTCTCGCGTGAGGAGTGCGTGCGGTTGCTGCCCACGGCGACCATCGCCCGGCTGGCCTACTGCGGCGAGGGCGGCGAGGCGCACGTCTTCCCTGTCAACGCCTTCGTGTACTCAGAGGAGGTCATCGTGCGCACTGGTTACGGCGGCAAGCTGGCAGCTGCCGCGCACGGCGCCACCTTGACGGTGGAGGCCGACGAGGTCGACGTGGCGACCCGTACCGGCTGGGTCGTCAACGTGATCGGTCGTGGCCGTGTGATCGAGGACCTCGACGACCTCGCCATGCTGGAGCTGGCCGGCGTGCGTCCGTGGGCGCCTGGGGGCAAGGAGTTCTTCAT
>JASBSH010000220.1 GCA_030149025.1 Actinomycetales bacterium
GACGCCACCGCCATCCTCGACGACGCCGACAGGTTCGCCGAGGCACTGGTCGGCCGCGAGATCAAGAAGCTGCCGACGCTGCGCGGCCGCACCGTGGTGAACCTCTTCTTCGAGGACTCCACGCGCACGCGGATCTCCTTCGAGGCGGCGGCCAAGCGTCTGTCCGCAGACGTGATCAACTTCTCCGCCAAGGGATCGAGCCTGTCCAAGGGCGAGAGTCTGAAGGACACGGCGCTCACCCTGGAGGCGATGGGCGCGGACGCGGTGGTGATCCGGCACTCCGCCTCCGGCGCGCCGCACCGCCTGGCGCACAGCGGCTGGGTGCACGGCAGCGTCCTCAACGCCGGTGACGGCACGCACGAGCACCCGACGCAGGCGCTGCTCGACGCGTTCACCATGCGCCGACACCTCGTGGCAGGAGGCGTCGACCAGGCGAGCAGCGCCACCGGCGCCGACCTCGCCGGCCGGCACGTGGCGATCGTCGGCGACGTGCTGCACAGCCGGGTTGCCCGCTCCAACGTGCTGCTGCTGCACCTGCTCGGCGCCCGCGTCACGCTCGTCGCGCCGCCGACCCTGCTGCCGGTCGGTGTCGGGACCTGGCCCTGCCGGACCTCCTACGACCTCGACGGGGTGCTGTCCGGCGACCTCGGCGGCGACGTGGACGCCGTCATGATGCTGCGCGTCCAGCGCGAGCGGATGACGACGCTCGGCGGCGGCTTCTTCCCCTCCGCCCGGGAGTACTCGCGCCGCTACGGGCTCGACGCCCGGCGGCTGAGGATGCTGCCCGACCACGCGATCGTCATGCACCCCGGCCCGATGAACCGTGGCCTGGAGATCACCGCCGAGGCGGCCGACGGCCCGCGCTCGACCATCGTCGAGCAGGTCGCGAACGGCGTAGCCGTCCGCATGGCCGCCCTCTACCTGCTGCTCGCCCACGGCGACCGGCAGGACCCACCCCGCGAACCGGACCTCGTCGGCGCCGGTTCCCTTGCCAGCGAAGGGATCTCGGCATGAGCGAGCGTTACGTGATCAAGGGAGCCGCCCCGCTCGGTGGCCGGCCGGTCGACATCGTCGTGGCCGACGGCGTCATCACCGAGATCGGCTCCGGCCTGTCCGCCGCCGACGCCACCACTGTGGACGGCGCGGGGCTCGTCGCGCTGCCGGGTCTCGTCGACCTTCACACCCACCTGCGTGAGCCGGGCAGCGAAGACGCCGAGACCGTCGAGACCGGTTCTCAGTCAGCGGCTCTCGGCGGGTTCACCGCCGTGCACGCGATGGCCAACACCGACCCGGTCGCCGACACCGCCGGTGTCGTGGAGCAGGTGTGGCGCCTCGGTCGCAAGGCCGGCTGGGTCGAGGTCCGGCCGGTCGGCGCCGTCACCGTCGGGCTGGCAGGGGAGCGGCTCGCCGAGCTCGGTGCGATGGCGGACTCCGCCGCCGGTGTGCGCGTCTTCTCCGACGACGGCAAATGCGTCCACGACGCCGTGCTGATGCGCCGCGCGCTCGAGTACGTGAAGGCGTTCGACGGGGTCGTCGCCCAGCACGCCCAGGAGCCGCGGCTCACCGAAGGTGCGCAGATGCACGAGGGCGAGCTGTCCGGCGTCCTCGGGCTACCCGGCTGGCCTGCCGTCGCGGAGGAGGCGATCATCGCCCGGGACGTGCTGCTCGCCGGGCACGTCGGTTCACGGCTACACGTCTGTCACGTGTCGACGGCCGGTTCGGTGGACATCATCCGGTGGGCCAAGGCACGCGGCATCCAGGTCACCGCGGAGGTGACGCCCCACCACCTGATGCTCACGCACGAGGAGGTCCGCGGCTACGACCCGGTGTACAAGGTCAACCCGCCGCTTCGCACGGCGGAAGACGTTGCGGCACTTCGGCGGGCGCTCGCTGATGGCACCATCGACATCGTCGCCACTGACCACGCGCCCCACCCGGTCGAGGACAAGGACTGCGAGTGGGCGGTCGCCGCAATGGGCATGACCGGTCTGGAGACCGCCCTGTCCGTCGTACAGGAGGCGATGGTCGACACGGGGCTCATGACCTGGGCGGACGTCGCTCGGGTGCTGTCGGCGACTCCGGCGGAGATCGGGCAGCTTCGAGACCAGGGCCGGCCCCTGGTCGTCGGTGAGCCGGCCAACATCACGTTGGTCGACGCCGCCCACCGCCGTGTGGTGGACCCCTACGCCATGGCGACGATGGGCCGCAACAGCCCGTTCGCGGGACGCGACCTCCCAGGCAGGGTCGTGGCGACGTTCTTCAC
>JASBSH010000223.1 GCA_030149025.1 Actinomycetales bacterium
CGTCTTCGACCTTGGCCCGGTCGCCGGGGTCCAGGACGGCGGTTTCGTCCAGCACCGCCCGCACCCCGGCCACCGTCAGCTTGCCCTGCGCCAGGGCGGTCAGGGTCTGCGGCAGGTGGGCCGACAGGTCGACGGCGTCGCCGAGCAGGCCCTCGGCGGCGCGCACCGAGATGTGCAGCACCGCGGCCAGCTCGTCGGCGGCGTACGCGTCCGGGGCCAGGGCACCGTCCCGGCGGGTGGTCGACTTCCTCGCGGGGTAGCCGCGGTGGGCGGCGAACGCGGCGATCGTGGTGCGTTGCTGGGCGGCGACCCAGGAGGTGACCCGGTCCCAGGCCTCGATCAGCACCAACTGCTCGGCGTCGCAGCACCGCGAGAGATCTCCGCCGACCTTCGCCAGCCGGTCCTGGATGGCGGTCACCAATTCGACCCCGGACAGCCCGGCCAGGGCTTGGGCCAGCTCGTCCTCGGCGGCCAACCCCGAGTGCACCCACCAGTCCTCGGCGAACTCGACTCGGCGCACAAGGGTGTCGGTGACGGGCAGCAGAGTCAGCGAGGCGAGCACGCGTGGTGGCAGCCGGTTGCCCGGCGCGGGCGCGGGCCGCTCGGCCAGCGCCGTGGCCAGCCGCTCCTCCACCACGGACTCGAACATGTGTTCGATCATAGGGGTCACGTCCGACAAGCGCAAGGGTCCGGCTCGGGAGCTGGCGCATCGCTGGAAATGCACGGTCGGTTCTCCCGTGGTGTGCTGGTAGTCGGGCGCAAGACGAGCGAAGAAGGGACACAGGTATGAGTGGCATGGACAAGATGAAGAACCAGGCCGAAGACCTCAAGGGCAAGGCCAAGGAGGCCATGGGCAAGGCCACCGACGACGAGAGCATGGAGGCCGAGGGTCGCACCGACCAGGCCAAGTCCGATCTCAAGCAGGCCGGCGAGAAGGCCAAGGACGCGTTCAAGGACTGAGCCTCGACCGCACCTCGGCGGCCCCACCTCCAGCGGGAGGTGGGGCCGTTCCGTGTCCACCCGGCGGTCCGCTCGGTGTGCCAGTTTCGGCCTCGATCTCCCTCTCCGACAGCACGAGTCACGGCCCTGACGGGCCGGGTTCAGGCCGGAATCCATGCAGCGTAGACTCCGGTGCTGATCGTGAAGTCGTTCACAAGCGAGGCCCTGTGACCACCGCAAACGCCCACGAGCCGACCTCCGCGAGCCCCGTCGGGCCCGCCGACCGGACGAGCTCCACGGGCATCGCCCCGGAAACCGCCCGGGACGCCGATGTCATCGTCGTCGGCGCCGGCCCGGCCGGCGCGACCGCCGGTCATTACCTCGCCCGCGCGGGGGTCGACGTCCTCGTCCTCGAGAAGAGCAGCTTCCCCCGGGAAAAGGTTTGCGGCGACGGTCTGACCCCCCGCGCCGTCCGTGAGCTCGTATCAATGGGGGTTCCCACCCGCGAGGAGGACGGCTGGATCCGCAACTACGGGCTGCGGATCCTGGGCGGCGGCATGCGGCTCCAGCTGCCCTGGCCCGAGCTCGCCAGCTTCCCCGACTACGGGCTCGTCCGGCCC
>JASBSH010000237.1 GCA_030149025.1 Actinomycetales bacterium
GGCCGGAGACCGACTTCATCGCCTTGACCTGCGCGGCACCACCGACCCGGGAGACGGAGATACCCACGTCGATGGCGGGCCGGACGTTGGCGTTGAACAGGTCCGCCTGGAGGTAGATCTGGCCGTCGGTGATGGAGATGACGTTCGTCGGGATGAACGCCGAGACGTCGCCGGCCTTGGTCTCGATGATCGGCAGGCCGGTCATCGAGCCCGCGCCGAGCTCGTCGGAGAGCTTCGCGCAGCGCTCCAGCAGACGGGAGTGCAGGTAGAAGACGTCACCGGGGTACGCCTCGCGGCCCGGCGGACGGCGCAGCAGCAGCGACACCGCGCGGTAGGCCTCGGCCTGCTTGCTCAGGTCATCGAAGACGATCAGGACGTGCTTGCCGGCGTACATCCAGTGCTGGCCGATGGCGGAGCCTGTGTAGGGCGCCAGGTACTTGAAGCCGGCCGGGTCGGACGCGGGAGCGGCGACGATCGTCGTGTACTCGAGAGCACCGGCCTCCTCCAGCGCGCCACGCACGGACGCGATGGTGGAGCCCTTCTGGCCGATGGCGACGTAGATGCAGCGCACCTGCTTCGCCGGGTCCCCGGTCTCCCAGTACTCCTTCTGGTTGATGATCGTGTCGATCGCGATCGCCGTCTTGCCGGTCTGGCGGTCGCCGATGATGAGCTGGCGCTGGCCGCGGCCGATCGGCGTCATCGAGTCGATCGCCTTGATGCCGGTCTGCAGCGGCTCGTGCACCGACTTGCGCTGCACCACGGAGGGAGCCTGCAGCTCCAGGGCGCGGCGTGCCTCGGCCTTGATCTCGCCGAGCCCGTCGATCGGCTCACCGAGAGGGTCCACGACGCGGCCGAGGTAATCGTCACCGACCGGGACCGAGAGGACCTCGCCGGTGCGCTTGACCTCCTGTCCCTCCTCGATGTGGCTGAAGTCGCCGAGGACCACGACGCCGATCTGGCGGACGTCGAGGTTCAGTGCGAGGCCGAGGGTGCCGTCCTCGAAGCGCAGCAGCTCGTTGGCCATGCAGCCGGGCAGCCCCTCGACCTGAGCGATGCCGTCCATCGCCTCGATCACGCGCCCGACCTCCTCACGCGAGGCGGCGGCCGGGTCGTAGGACTGAACGAAGGAGTCCAGTGCGTCCCGGATCTCCTCGGGCCGGATCGTCAGCTCCGACATCTGGGTGCTCTCCTGAGTCTCGGTACTGCAGTTGCGTACGTGGTGGCTGTCTTCGGTGGTTCTTGTCGTTCCAGTGTGCGCGCTCAGCCGGCCAGCCGGCGACGTGCGTCTTCCAGGCGGCTCAGCACCGTGGCGTCGATGACCTCGTCGCCGACCTGGACGGTCAGGCCACCGATCACCTCAGGGTCGACCTGCACGTCAATGTGGATCGCCCGCCCGTAGATGCGGGTGAGGGCGCCTGCCAGCCGCTGCAGGTGACCCTCCGTCAGCGGGACGGCGCTGGTCACGGTCGCGATCAGACGCTGCTTGCGCTCCGCCGCGATCTTGATGAAGTCCTCGATCGTGGTCTCGAACCGACGACCACGGGGAGCCGTCGCCGCCTGCTCCGCCAGGAGCAGGCTCTGCGAGGTGACCTTGCCCTCCAGCAACTGGCGAACGAGGGCGATCTTGCGTTCCACCGACGCGTCCCGGTCGTCCAGCGCCCGCAGCAGTGCCGGTGTGCCGGCGGCGAGGCGGCCGAACCGGAACAGCTCGTCCTCCACGGCGTCCAGCTGGCCGGCGCGCTCGGCGAAGGCAACGACTGCGACGACCGCCAGGTGCTCGCAGGCGTCGGCGAGATCCCGTGCCTGCGACCAACGGTCGCGCACGAGCCCCTGCACCACGTCCAGCGTGATACCGGAGACCTTGCCGGACAGCAGCCTGCCGACCAGGTCCGCCTTGTCCTGACCGGGGCGGTTCGGGTCGGTCAGCGCCCGGCGCAGCGCGGCGGAGCCGTCAAGCAGGTGCGCGACGGCGAACAGCTCACCGCCGAGCGACGAGGCGTCGGTCGAGCCGAGCAGGGGCTCGACCCGGTCCACCGCTCCTGCCAGGGAGGCCCGGCTCGTGCCACGCATCAGGACCCCTCGGTGGCCGGGGTCGCGACCGTGCGGACCTGGTTCGGGTCAGCGGTCTCCAGCTCGGACAGGAAGCGCTCGATCACCCGCTGCTGACGGGCGTCGTCCTGCAGGGACTCCCCGACGATCCGGGACGCCAGGTCCGTCGCCAGGCGGCCCACCTCGCTGCGCAGCTGGATCACTGCCTGCTGGCGCTCGGCGGTGATCTGCTTGTGCGCGGCTTCGGTGATCCGGGCGGCGTCGGCCGACGCCTTCTCCCGCATCTCCGCCAGGATGGCAGCCCCCTCGGAGCGGGCCTCCTCACGGATACGGCCCGCCTCGGCACGCGCCTCGGCCAGCTGGGCCTGGTACTCGCGCAGCGCGGCCTCCGCCTCGGCCTGGGCCTTCTCCGCCTGCTCCATACCGCCCTCGATGGCGGCGGTGCGCTGGGCGTAAGTCTCCTCGAACCGTGGCACGACGAGCTTGGCGATGACCCAGTAGAGGATGCCGAAGGCGATCAGCCCGACGATCAGCTCACCGGGCTGCGGGAGGATCGGGGAAGTCCAGACGCTCTCGGCCTCCGGGGCACGGACCGCCGCGGTCAGTGCGTTTGGCACGGCACGCTCCTACAGGTGGGTTGGTTGCTTAAAGGATGAAGGCGAGCACCAGGCCGAACAGGGCGAGCGCCTCGGCGAGGGCGAAGCCCAGGATGGCGATCGGCTGCAGCATGCCGCGCGACTCGGGCTGACGCGCCACACCGCTGATGTACGCGGCGAAGATCAGGCCGACGGCGATGGCCGGGCCGATCGCGGCGAGGCCATAGCCGATGACGTTGAGGTTGCCGGTCATGTGTTCCTTTTCCTCTCGGTCGGCGCGCCGGTCGGCGCGTCGTGGGTTTGGTGCTGACTCGGTTTTCGGTTGTTGTGCGGGGCGTCTCGTGGAGCCGTGGGTTGTGGTGCTCAGTGCTCCTCGGCGAGGGAGTCGGCGATGTAGAAGGCGGTGAGCAGCACGAAGACGTACGCCTGGAGGAAGCCCACCAGGATCTCGAAGAAGGTCATGATGACGAAGAGCGCGAAGGAGCCGAGACTCGCCACTCTCACGAACAGGTTGCTGCCTTCGAGCAGCATGTACTCGCCGCCGAGAGCGAACACCACGAGCAGCAACGTTCCGGCGAACATGTTCGCCATCAGCCGCAGCGCCAGGGTGACCGGACGGGTGACGAAGTAGGTGATCAGCTCGAGGAAGAAGATCAACGGGACGATCCACCCCGGCACTCCCGGGGGGACCATGCGCTTGAAGTACCCCCCGACCCCGTGCCTGCGCATGCCGACCACGTGGTACACCGCGAAGACCACGAGCGTGAGCGCGACCGGGAACCCGATCCGGCTGAACGTCGGGAACTGCAACAGCGGGATGATCTCGAAGAGGTTGTTCACCAGGATGAGCAGGAACTGCGTGAACAGCAGTGGGATGAACGGCCGGAACTCCTTTGCGCCGATCATGTCCTTGCCGACCGAGTTGCGCACGAAGTTGTACGTGCCCTCCGTGAGGAACTGGCCCTTGCTCGGCACAACCTGCATGCGCTTGGCGACGAAAACCATCACCGGCGCGATCACCGCGACCGACAGCACCATGAGCAGCATGGGCCTGGTGAACGCGAAGGCACCGTCGCCGACGAGCGGCTGCCAGAAGAATTCGGTGGTCGGCGGGGAGAATCCTTCACCGGCGGCGAGACGCAGCCTCACATCATCTCCTTGTCGCGCGGGTACTCAAGCTCTTGTGGTTGTGGCAGGTGGTGCGAAGTGTGGTCCGGTGCGCCGTCGCGACCGCGGTGGTGGCCTAGTGCTCCCTGACGTACCGGA
Source organism: Actinomycetales bacterium (assembly GCA_030149025.1). Lineage (GTDB taxonomy): Bacteria > Actinomycetota > Actinomycetes > Actinomycetales > BWSM-131 > BWSM-131. The sequence goes on from JASBSH010000237.1 coordinate 3,912, forward strand.
CCCAGATCACGTACATGGACAACGACATGCCCCCGAGCAGCCCGACCAGCATCATCAGGTCCGTACCGAGCCACCGGCTGAGCAGCCACCCCACACCCACCCCGAGCAGCAGGCCCGAGAGCATGTAGGACAGCGCGTTCCAACCGACGGCATGCGGACGCGTCCCCTGCTGGTCGTCGTCCTGGGGTTCGCGATCGCCCATGGCGGTGCAAACCGTAGCAGCCTCGCACAGCGGTCATGACGCCCGCCGTCGCAGGGGCGGGTCCGGCTCGACGAGCGGGATGCGCGCCGTCCACAGACCGCGGACGTGCAGCACCATCCAGCACACCGTCCCGGCGATCACCACGGCCCCGAACCAGACCGGGTCGAACCAGGTGAGCAGCGGGGACGCGAGGAGGATCATCCCCAGCACGCTCGCCTTGACCCAGTACGCCAGCAGCGCGACGCCGAGGGTGAGCTTCGGCGGCATCGCCGCGGTGAGACGCATGAGCAGCAACGTCGTGAAGAAGAAGAGGCAGACCAGCGCGGTGCCGACGAGGGCGCCGAGACCGGCTCGCGAGCCCTCGATGCCGAACCCGGCAGCCGTTGCCACGAGGCCCACCAGTGCCGTCGGCACCAGTGCACGCCGAACCAGGACGGCGTAGGCGTCATCGGGGCGGGCGCTCACGCTGTTCGAACCTTCCTGGGGATCGAGCCGGACGGTGTGAAGGGCTGCCTGAAGCGGACTCTCAGGGGCTTGGCGCTTGCGCTTCGTGACCGGTGCGTCACCGTTCTGCAGCGCTTGTGAATGCTATCACAAGCGGTGTTCGTGCTCTTCGCTCAGGAGGCCGGGGGGTGCAGGCGACGCCCGCGAAGCGGACCCATCGTCAACGCGACACCCACGAGCACGACGACGACGCCGATGCCTAGCGACACATGCCAGCTCACGAACGCGAGCGACACCGAGCCGAACGCGATGACCGACGCCCACAGGTACATGATCAGCACCGCGCGCACCTGAGTGTGCCCCAGGTCGAGCAGCCGGTGGTGCAGGTGCATGCGGTCGGCGGCGAAGGGTGACTGGCCGTTCTTCAGCCGCCTGGCGACGGCGAGCAGCAGGTCGGCGAGCGGGATCACGAGCACGGCCACCGGCAGCAGCAGCGGCACGAACGCGGGCACGAGCTTGGCGTTCGACACCACCTGGGGGTCGATCTGGCCCGTCACCGAGATCGCGGACGCCGCCAGCAGCAGGCCGATGAGGTATGACCCCGAGTCGCCCATGAAGATCCGGGCGGGATGGAAGTTGTGCGGCAGGAAGCCGATGCAGCACCCGACCATGGCCGCAGCGATCACCGCTGCCAGCGAGCTGTAGTCAGACGGGCTGGCCGCCCGGGTCAGCTGGTAGGTGTAGACGAAGAACGCGGCACCGGCGATCGCCATCACACCGGCGGCGAGGCCGTCGAGCCCGTCGATGAAGTTGACGGCGTTGATGGTCACGACGACGGCGACAATCGTCAGCGCCAGGAACATCCCACCGGACCCGACGGTCACGCCGAGGACGGGCAGCGTCAGCAACTGGACCCCCTGCCAGGCGAGCAGCCCACCGGCCAGCACCTGCCCGGCGAGGCGGGTCAGCGGGTCCAGCCCCCACACGTCGTCCACCGCTCCGATGAGCAAAACCAGCCCGGCCGCGGCAAGGACCGCCCAGGCGCTGCGCGACGACGCGAAGATATCCCGCAGGAACGGCACCTGGCTGCCGACCACGAACGAGGCCGCCAGCCCGGAGAACATCGCGAGCCCCCCCAGCCGTGGGGTGGGCACCGAGTGCACGTCCCGCTCCCGCACCGGCGTCATCGCCCGGAACCGCTCGGCGAACCGACGCGCGACCGGCGTGAGCAGGTAGGTCACCGCCGCTGCGACGACCAGGACCAGCAGGTAGCTCCTCACGGGGTCGCCGGCTCCGGCCCGTGCCCGTGCAGGTCCTCCATGGCGGGGACGACGTCACGCAGCTTCGCGAGGGACGTCGCGCCGATGCGCACCAACCGCGGGACCGCTCGGGTCGCGTCGACAATGGTGGACGCCGTCCCACCGGGCGCCGGACCGGCCTCGAGGTAGCAGGCGACGGAGTCGCCCAGCTGCTCGTGGGCACCGGCCGCTGTGGTGGCGGCGGGCTGCCCCGTGAGGTTGGCGCTGCTGACTGCCATCGGGCCGGTCTGGCGCAGCAGCTCCAGGGCGATCTCGTGGTCCGGCATGCGCAGAGCCACGGTGCCGCGGGTCTCACCGAGGTCCCAGGCGAGCGAGGGCTGGGCGCGGCAGATGACGGTCAGCCCACCGGGCCAGAACCGGTCGAGGAGAGCCCGGACGTCGTCACTGACGTCGGTGGCCAGGCCGTCCAGGGTCCGCATGTCCGGGACGAGCACGGGCGGGGGTGACTGCCGTCCCCGGCCCTTGGCGGCGAGCAACGAGGCGACGGCCCCGGGTGAGAAGGCGTCGGCGCCGATGCCGTACACGGTGTCGGTCGGCAGGACGACCAGCTCGCCGCGTCTCACCGCGTCGACCGCGTGCCGCAGCCCCTTCTCCTTCTCGTCGGGGTCGCTGGTGTCGTACAGGCGGCTCACACGTCGCAGTCTCCCACCCGGACGGCGGTGACGAAGCGAGGCCGGTCTGCCAGGTCGCGATGGCCGGTCACTTCACGCCAGGGACCACCGCGCAGCCAGGACAGCAGGCTCTCCTGCTGGGTGTCGGCGTGCTCCATGACGAGGACGCCGCCCGGTCGCAGCAACCGCGCCGCGGTCGCCGCGACCATGCGAGGGACCGCCAGCCCGTCCTCCCCGCCGCCGTACAGGGCCACCTGAGGGTCGTGCTCGCGGACCTCCGGGTCCTGCGGCACGCAGCCGGGCGGGATGTAGGGAGGGTTGCTCACTGCGACGTCGACCGTGCCGTCCAGGTCCGGGAACGCGTCGGCCGCGTCCGCCAACCGCAGATCGACGCGCGCACGCGCCAGGTTCCTCCAGGCCCAGGCGTGCGCCATGGGATCGAGCTCACAGGCGTGGACCTTCGCGCCGGGCACCTCGTCGGCGACCGCCGCGGCGATCGCACCCGAGCCGGTGCACAGGTCGACAACGACCGGGGAGCGTCCCTGCGAGGACGTGCGAAGCGCAGCGTCGATAGCCGCGCCGGCGACCAGCTCGGTCTCCGGTCGCGGCACGAAAACGCCGGGGCCGACGTCCAGCTCGACGTGACGGAACGCGGCGCGGCCGGTCAGGTGCTGCAAGGGGACGCGAGTGGCGCGCTCGGCGACCATCGCCTCGAAGCCGTGCGGGGCCGGCGTCCCGCGAAGTGACGCGGAAAGCACCTCGCCGCGGCCGCGCCGCATGAGGTGAGCCGCGATCTGCTCGGCGTCCGCGCGCGGGCTCGGGACGCCCGCGTCGGCCAGGGTCCGCGC
>JASBSH010000240.1 GCA_030149025.1 Actinomycetales bacterium
CGGCCGCGTGGACGACGTGGACGAGGCCCTCTCGATCACCGACGCGGAGCCGCTGGCCGACCGCCTGCGCGCCCTCGACCAGGAGCGCGCACGCGCCGTCCGGTCCACGTTCGTCTCGTTCGGCTGCTGCGGCGTGACCGATCCCGTCGACGACCTCGTCGCCATGGGACTCCTGGAGCCTCCCCGACCCCCCGAACCCGGCCACCCCACCACCGCGAAGGAGAGCCTGTGACCCTCAGCACCTGGGCGCCCGTACCCGCCGACTCGGAGTTCGGCGTCGCCAACCTGCCCTACGGCGTCTTCTCCCGGGGTGAGGAGAGGCCGCGTGTCGGCGTCCGGATCGGCAACAACGCCCTCGACCTCGCCCCCCTCCTTGCGCGTGATCATGAAATCCCGGTTCAGGGTCCGGGCGGTGGTCTCGCAGAGGCGGTTGCGGCCGAGTCGCTCGACGCGCTGCTGGCGGCCGGGCCCCAGGCGTGGAAGTCGTTGCGGGAGTGGGTGACCGGGCTGCTGACGGACCCGGCGAAGGAGTCGGAGGCATCGCCCCACCTGGTGCCGCTCGCCGACGTTCGCATGCACATGCCGTTCACGGTGGCCGACTACGTGGACTTCTACTCCAGCGAGCACCACGCGGCCAACGTCGGGAAGATGTTCCGCCCGGACGCGCCGCCGCTGCTGCCCAACTGGAAGCACCTGCCGGTGGGGTACCACGGCCGGGCCGGCACCGTGGTCGTGTCGGGCACGGAGATCATCCGGCCGTGCGGCCAGCGCAAGGCGCCGGACGAGTCCGCACCGACGTTCGGCCCCAGCCGGCGCCTCGACATCGAGGCGGAGGTGGGCTTCGTGATCGGTGGCGCTAACCGGCTGGGTGAGCCCGTGCCGGCCTCGGCGTTCGCGGACTACGTGTTCGGGGTCGCGCTCGTCAACGACTGGAGCGCCCGGGACATCCAGAACTGGGAGTACGTGCCCCTCGGCCCGTTCCTCGGCAAGTCCTTCGCCACCTCGATCTCGGCGTGGATCACCCCGCTGGCCGCGCTCGAGCAGGCCCGGGTGCAGCCCCCGAAGCGCACGCACGACCTGCTCGACTACCTCGCCGACGACCCCGACCAGCCGTGGGGCCTGGACCTGACGCTCGAGGTGGACTGGAACGGCACGGTCGTCTCCCGGCCGCCGTTCGCGTCCATGTACTGGACGGCGGCGCAGCAGCTCGCGCACATGACCGTCAACGGCGCGACCGTCCGGCCAGGCGACCTGTACGCATCGGGCACCGTCTCCGGGACCGAAGTGCACGAGCGCGGCTCGTTCCTCGAGCTGAGCTGGAGCGGGTCGGAGCCGGTGCGGCTGGCCGACGGGTCGCTCCGCACGTTCCTCGAGGACGGCGACACGGTCACCCTCCGCGCCTCGGCGCCGGGTCCGGACGGGGTCCGGATCGGTCTCGGCGAGGTGACCGGCCAGATCAGGCCGGCACGCTGCTGAGCCTCAGCTTCGCGTCCGCAAACCGCGACGTTCTGCAGGCGGCCTCGTGCTCAGGGTCGCTGACTCCGGCTGCAGAACGTCGCGGTCTGCGCCAGAGACGTCGTCTGCGCCAGAGACGTCACTGAGCCTCAACGGCGGGTCGTCACCACCGTGCGCGCAATCTTGTCGTGCAGCGTCTGGCGACGTGCGTCCCACAGGCACCACAGCGAGTCGATGATGAAGAACAGCCCGAAGGTGACCTGTGGGATCAGGGACTCCGACGCCCACCGAGCGAGGCAGTTCCCCCACCCGAGCTGGTCGTCGTTCTCCCAACGACGCACCCGCATGCCGAAGACCATCTTGCCGACGGTGGCGCCCTTGAACCGGAGCAGCAGGACGACGTAGAGGCCGCTGACGACGAGACCGATGACGCCCAAGGCGAGCTGGAACTGGTAGTACCCGGGATCGCCGTAGAGGACGAACGGGTCGACCGCCCTGCCGGCCTGCGCCGCCCTGTTCGCCTCGTCGATGTACCGGCCCATCGCCTGCCCGAAGCCGCCCCAGAACGGCGTCAGCAGGATCGCGGTGACGACCCCGATGATGATCCCGTCGATGATCTTCGCGACCAGCCGCAGCCACACGTTGGCGAGCGGGGCGCCGTCCGGGGTGGCGGTCGGCTTGCCGCCGTACGTCCCGTAGCCGGTGTAACCGGGCTGCGGCGGATATGTCCCATAGCCCTGGTATGCCTGCCCCTGCGCGGGCCCGTACTGCGGCTGCGGTGCCTGGGCCTGCTGGCCGTACTGCGGCTGCTGCTGGCCGTACTGCGGCTGCGGTGCCTGGGCCTCCTGCGCGGGCCGGACATGGGACGTCCAGGCGGTGCCGTCCCACCAGCGGAGCTGGCCGGAGCCCGGCGCACCCGGATCGTCGTACCACCCTGCTGGCGTCGTCATGCCAGAGATCCTGACACGCCCCCATCTCCACCCGCGATCTCTGGTGGGTTTCCGTGGTCTCGCAGGCGGTCGACACCACGGAAACCCGCCAGAAATCGAGACAAGGCTCACCACAGCGGACCGTCGCCTACGAATGACCTTGGCCGATTCCGAACAGCGATAGCCTGTCGTCGTGGACCGAGCCAGTGACGCCTCACTTGACCGGCATGCGGACGTGCTGGAGACGCTGGCCGCCCAACACGGCCTCACTGAATTGCGGCACGGCGGCGACGGCGTGGTCGTCGCGACGGTGGAGCCCGGCCGGACCTACCTCGACTTGGCTCGGTTCGAAGCCGATGCGGCCGCTGTGCTGGGTGGCGAAGTCGAGGTGGTCCCCGACAGCGCGCCGGCAGCGCAAACGCTGAGCGGCCCCTTGCTGGACGCCTAGCTACGCCGGCCTAGCTAGGAACCTGGCCACGCCAGTCACGGGAAACCGCGACGTTTCGCAACGACCCTCGTGCTCAGCAGAGCCCGGCCCGCTGCAGAAGGTCGCGGTGTGCGTGGGGGGTCGCGTTCGCGAGTCAGGGGACGTCGAGCGCCAGCAGGTCGTCCTCGGTCTCCCGCCGCACGATCACGCGGGCCTCCCCGTCGCGGACGGCGATCACCGGTGGCCTCGGCACGTGGTTGTAGTTGCTGGCCAGGCTGCGGCAGTACGCGCCCGTGCCCGGTACGGCGATGAGGTCGCCGGCGCCCACGTCACGCGGCAGGAACTCGTCCATGACGACGATGTCGCCGCTCTCGCAATGCTTTCCGACGACCCGGGACAGCACCGGTCGCGCGTCGGAACGACGCGACGCCACGGTGCACGAGTAGCTCGCGTCGTACAGGGCGGTGCGGATGTTGTCGC